>JAYEPG010000245.1:15901-18920 GCA_034723795.1 Campylobacterota bacterium | reverse complement strand
CGCAACAATATATCCATTTGAAACATGTGATGGAAGTAAAGGTTACCTTTCTTGTAGAAGAAAGCCAAGCCGTGCAGAGATAGAAGAGCATGAAGCTTTATATAAAGAATGGAAGAGAAGCGAATAGTATATATAGAGTAGTTTAATATATTAATAGGTAAAATATAAAATAAAATTTAAGGGGTTTTAAATGGCAGCGCAAGAGAGACAATTTAATAGTTCAAATTCAGATGAGTATATGACATTTATACTTGGTACAATGAAGTATGCAGTAGAGTTACCAAGGATTAGAGAGATTTTAACATATCCAGATTTAATCACAACACTACCAGGTACTAGTACATGGGTAAAAGGTCTTATTAACTTAAGAGGTGAAGTTGTACCAATTTTAGATATTAGAGTAAAATTTGGAACAGGTGAAGTTGTATATGATGAAAATACTGCTGTAATCGCTGTAATTACAGATGATAACAGAATGATTGGTTTAGTTGTAGATAAAGTTGATGATGTACAAAAACTAGACAATGCGTCATTGTATCCTGTTTCTGATATGGGTTCAGCTATACCATCAAAATATCTAAAAGGTTTTGTAAGACTTGAGGATAATGAGATGCTTGTTATAATGGATATTGAAACAGTTGTACATAAAAATGAACTAAAGGACTAAGATGCAAGAAAAAATTGCCAAATTACAATCTGTAAAAATTTTATTTGTTGAAGATGAAACTGATTTAGTTACAATAATAAGTGATACACTTAATAAACTAAAAGCTAATTTTGAAACAGCAGAAAACGGACAGGTTGCGTTAGAAAAATTTAAAGAACATAACGATTTTGATTTAATTGTTACTGATATTAATATGCCTATTATGAATGGATTAGAATTAATTAAAAATATAAGAGAGTTTAATAAAGAGATTCCTGTTATTATTATGTCTGCTCATACAGAACCTGAGTATATTAAAAGTGCTGAGGAGTTAGGTATAGATAACTATTTATTAAAACCATTTGATTTTATAAAATTTATTAATATTATCTCTACATTAGAATTCAAGTAAACTAGTACTGTCTAGTTTACGTAAACTTTAATATTCTTTTTGTTAGTTCTTTTGAATTATTAACTGCAATACTATCACAGTGGTTGCTAAACCCCCAATTAACTAAAATACTATCTATTTGAGCGCAGTTTGCTGCTTTTTTATCTTTCAAGCTATCTCCAATAAGTATAGCTTCATCTTTTGATATATTTAGATGATTTAAAATTTTAAGTAGCATATCTGGATGTGGTTTTGGATTTTGGACACAACTTGCACCTACAACCATATCAAAATATTTATCAATATCTAAATGCTCACACATCTTATTTGCAAAATCAACGGATGCATTTGTGGCAACAGTAAGTATAAAATGCTCTGATAATAATTCAAGCATTTGTTTAATACCATCATATAATATTATGTCTTTTATACAATTTTCATCATAATACTTAGTAAAAAGTACGGTTTGTTCATCTGTAAAAGCAGAAGTTCCATAAAAAAATTCTGCTGCATTTATATCTGGATTATTTAAAGTCAAAAGCATATCTTCTTTATCTAATTTATCTAATCCAATGTTTGTTCTAACAAAGTTTATAGTATTTGCTATAACATTACCACTATCTATAAGTGTTCCATCCATATCGAATATAATTAATTGTTTTTTTATCATAAATGGATTTTAACAAAAAAGTGATTAATTTATTTTATGCTACAATACATTAATTATTTAAGGAAAGAAAATGTCAAATAAACAGATATTAAAAAATACAAATGCCAAACTATTAGATGAATTTAATGCATCGGTTATGTTTGATAAAGAGTTATATGCTCAAGATATAAAAGGTAGTATAGCACATAGTAAAATGTTGGCTTTACAAGATATTATAAGTGTTGAAGATCAAGAAAAAATTGAAGCTGGGCTGTTGCAAGTAAAAGCTGAGATAGAATCAGGAGAATTTGAGTGGAAAATTGAGCACGAAGATGTTCATATGGCAGTTGAAAATAGACTGACTGAAATTATCGGTGATGCTGGTGGAAGACTTCATACTGCAAGAAGTAGAAATGATCAAGTTGCAACTGATTTTACACTTTATGTTCAAGATAAAACATTAGTAATCAAAGATAAATTAAAAACTTTAGTAAAAACATTAGTGGATATTTCATCTAAACATACAGAAACTTTAATCCCAGGTATGACTCATCTTCAACATGCACAACCTATAAACTTTGGTTATCATTTATTAGCTTATGCAAACATGTTTAAAAGAGATTTTGAAAGATTTGAAAGTTCTTATGATAGAAACAACAACTGTCCTTTAGGTTCTGCTGCACTTGCAGGAACTCCTCATAATATTGATAGATTTAAAACAGCAGAACTTTTAGGGTTTGACAGCCCTACAGTTTCAGCTCTTGATACAAGTTCTAACCGTGACTTTGCTTTGGAGATATTGTTTAATATTTCAACTTCAGTAATGCATATAAGTAGACTAAGTGAAGAGTTGATTTTATGGTCTTGTACAGAGTTTGGTTTTGTAAAGATGAGTGATGAGTATGCAACTACAAGTTCTATTATGCCACAAAAAAAGAACCCTGATGTTCCAGAATTATTAAGAGGAAAAACAGGAAGAGTGTATGGAAATCTAATGAGTTTACTTACAGTTATGAAAGGTTTACCTTTAGCTTACAACAAAGATACTCAAGAGGATAAAGAGGGTGTATTTGATAGTGTTAAAACTATTGAAATTTCACTTGATATTATCACAGCTGTTATGGATACTCTTATTATAAATGTTGATGCTATGGAAAAAGCTTGTAAAGTAGGGCATTTAAGTGCTACAGATTTAGCTGATTATTTAGTTCAAAAAGCAAATATGCCTTTTAGAACTGCTTATTATATCACTAAAGATGTGGTTGCTTTGGCTAATAAATTAGATAAAGATATGAGTGAGTTAACTATTCATGAGATAAGAGATGCATCATCT
>JAYEPG010000245.1:0-15801 GCA_034723795.1 Campylobacterota bacterium | reverse complement strand
AGTTCAAAAAGCAAATATGCCTTTTAGAACTGCTTATTATATCACTAAAGATGTGGTTGCTTTGGCTAATAAATTAGATAAAGATATGAGTGAGTTAACTATTCATGAGATAAGAGATGCATCATCTAAACTATCAAATATAGATGAAGAGATAGTTGAGTACCTAAACTTAAGAAACTCAATGAATGCTAGAACATCTTTTGGTGGTACTAGTACACAAAGAACAAAAGAACAAATAAAATATTTTGAGGATTGGTTGAAATAACTAATTCTTAAAACTTGACAAATATATACTAAATAGATATACTTTTATTAGCACTTACAGCAATAGAGTGCCAATTTAAATAAAAGAGGATATATAAATGAGTAATAAAATATTTGAAAAACTAACAAACCAAATGCAAGAGACTATAGAATCAGGTCTATCACTTGCACTTCATAATAAAAACCAAGAAGTAGAAATCATCCATATTATATGGGGATTACTTACTAATACATCAAGTGTGTTAAATCAATTACTAAATAAACTAAATATTGATAAAACAGCAATAGAGTTAGAAACTAAAAGTATAGCTTCTAAGCTATCTTCAGTTTCTTCTGTAACTAAAGAAAATATTGTAATAAGTAGAAATTTAGTAAGTTCTTTAGAAAATGCACAAGGGCTTATGACAAGTAGTGGAGATACATTTTTAGCAGTTGATACTTGGATTATATCAAACTTATCAAATGAGGTATTTAAAAATACAATAGGTAAATATGTAGATTTAGGTGAAGTTAAAAAAGAGTTAGAAGCTATAAGGGGTGGGGCTACAGTTGATAGTGCCAGCGGAGATGATAACCTTGAAGCTTTAGAAAAGTATGGAATAGATTTAAATAAGCAAGCAATAGATGGGAAATTAGACCCAGTAATTGGAAGAGATGAACAACTGCAAAGAATGATGCAGATTCTTATAAGAAAAACTAAAAACAACCCAATACTTTTAGGAGAACCAGGAACTGGTAAAACTGCTATTGCAGAAGGACTAGCACAAAGAATTGTGAATAAAGATGTTCCAACTTCTCTTTTAAATAAAAAAGTTATTTCACTTGATATGTCTGCATTAATTGCTGGGGCAAAATATAGAGGAGAGTTTGAGGATAGATTAAAAGCTGTTATCAAAGAGGTTCAAAAAGTAGGAAATATCGTCTTATTTATTGATGAGATTCATACAATAATAGGTGCAGGGGCGTCTGAGGGAAGTATGGATGCTGCAAATATTTTAAAACCAGCACTAGCTCGTGGAGAACTACATACAATTGGTGCAACAACACTTAAAGAGTATAGAAAGTATTTTGAAAAAGATGCAGCTATGCAAAGACGATTTCAGCCTGTAAATGTAGATGAACCATCAGTAAATGAAGCGTTACATATTTTGAGAGGTATAAAAGAGAAGCTTGAAACTTTTCACAATGTATCAATAAATGATTCTGCTTTAGTAAGTGCTGCAAAATTAAGCCATAGATATATCACTGATAGATTTTTACCAGATAAAGCGATTGATTTAATTGATGAAGCAGCGGCTGAACTTAAAATGCAAATTGAATCAGAACCAACAGCATTATCAACAATCAAAAGAGAAATAGGTACTTTAGAGGTTGAAAAAGAGGCTTTAAAGATGGAAAAATCCACAATTGCTACTAAACTTGGTTTATCAAAAGTTACAAGTGAAAGATTAGATGAGATAGATAAGGAACTTTCTGATTTAAATGAGAAAAAAAGAAATTTAGAAACTCAATTTGAAAACGAGAAAGAGACTTTTAATGCAGTATCAAATATAAAAATTGAGATAGATAACTTAAAAGGTCAAGCAGAACGTGCAAAAAGAGATAGTAAGTTTGAAGAGGCTGCTAAAATAGAATACTCTGATATTCCAGAATTAGAATCAAAAATAAAAGAAAACGAAGAGAAATGGGCAAAGATGCAAGAGTCAGGAACATTGTTAAGAAACTTTGTTGATGAGGATGCAATAGCAAGTATAGTTTCAAGATGGACAGGAATCCCTGTAAATAAGATGTTAACAACTGAAAAACAAAGAATCTTAGAGGTTGAAAATGTTTTAAAAAAAGATGTAATAGGGCAAGATGAAGCACTAAAAGCTATATCAAGAGCTATAAAAAGAAATAAAGCTGGATTAAGTGATGAGAGTCGTCCAATAGGTAGTTTCCTATTTTTAGGACCAACTGGTGTTGGTAAAACTGAATCTGCAAAAACACTTGCAAAGTTTCTGTTTGATAATGAAAAGTCATTAATTAGATTTGATATGTCAGAGTATATGGAAAAAACATCAGTTTCAAGGCTTGTTGGATCTGCTCCTGGATATGTAGGATATGAAGAGGGTGGTCAACTAACAGAAGCGGTACGAAGAAAACCTTATAGTGTAATTTTGTTTGATGAGATTGAAAAAGCCCATCCAGATGTATTTAATATCTTACTGCAAGTTTTAGATGATGGAAGACTTACAGATAATAAAGGTGTAACAGTAGATTTTAAAAATACAATTATAATACTTACATCAAATATAGGAAGCCATAAAATTATAAGTATAGATGATAAAAATAAAAGAAGAACAGAGGTTTTAAGTGAACTAAAATCACATTTTAGACCAGAGTTTTTAAATAGGCTTGATGATATAGTTATCTTTGAACAACTAGGACTTGAGGCTATTACAAATATTGTTGATATTATGTTTGACTCAATTGCTTTAAAAGTAGCATCAAGAGATATAACACTTACTATGACTTCAAGAGCAAAAGAGTTTATTGCTTCAGAAGGGTTTGATCCAGTATATGGAGCAAGACCACTTAAAAGAGCATTGTATGAGATAGTTGAGGATAAGTTAGCTGATATGATACTTGAAGATAAGATACAAGATGGAAGTAGTGTAGAGTTTGATTTTAATGAGGGTGAAGTTTTGGTGAATATTTCATAATAAATATTTTTTATATCGATTTAGATACAATCTATTTATATAAATAAGAGGATATAAAAAATGGCTAATGTATATGATGGGATGACAAGAACTCATAAAAAAATAGTACAAAATGAGTTAAAAGTTCAATGGACTTATAACTCAAACTCTATAGAGGGGAATACGATCTCTGAGGGTGATACTGCATTTATCATAGAGTATGGACTTACGGTAAAAGGTAAATCTGTAAGAGAGCATAACGAAGTCTTGGGGCATAGTCGTGCTATAGATATAATTTATAGTTACTTAGATAGTGATATATTAACATTACAAAATATATTTGATCTTCATACAGCAATACAAACAAATATTGTTATAGATATAGAGTGTCCTATAGGTGCTTATAAAATAATAGAAAATGGTAGATATATAAGAGTTGACGGTAAAAAAGAATATCAACCTTACCCACACCCAAATGATATAAGCTATCTTATGGATATATGGCTATCGGAATTTAAAGATATAACATCAAAAGATTTAAGTTTTGAAGAAAGTGTAAGAGAATATACAAGAAGTCATATAGGATTTACTTCTATACATCCATTTTTTGATGGAAATGGTAGAGTAGCTAGACTTTTAGCAAATATACCTATGTTGAAAAATGGATTTTTACCTTTAATAATAAGTGTAGAAAATAGAGATGAATATATCAAACTTTTATCCTCGTACAATTTAAGCACTGATGAATTAAATAGTAAATCAGTAAATTTAATGGAAGAAAATGAACATTTTGAAAAGTTATATGAGTTTTTTTTATCAGAGTATAAACATAGTAAAATTATATTGGATGAACTAAAGAGTAAGATTAGATGATACTTTGTGATATAGGAAATACAACATTTCATTTTAATACTAAAAAGAAAGATTTTAAAATAGGTGTAAAAGATAGTTTGAAAAAACTGTTTAAATATAAAGAGATAATATATTTTATAAGTGTAAATGAGAAAGCAACTAAAAAATTGCTAAAAAATTATCCAAACTCTGTTAATATAAAAGATATTATAAGTTTTGATACATCTTATGTTGGTATGGGTACTGATAGAAAGGTTGTATGTTCTTATTTAAAAAATGCAATTATAGTTGATAGTGGAAGTGCTATTACTGTTGATATTATGAAAAAAGGGGAGCATAAAGGTGGTTTTATTCTCCCTGGTATTGAAGCTTATAAGAAAATTTATCCACAAATCTCTAAAAAACTGGTATTTCAATTTTCTAATAATATAAATTTAGATAAAATGCCATTAATAACAAATGATGCAATAAACTATGCGATACTTAATTCTATAGTATTGCCTATTTTAAAAGCATATAAAAAGTATAAGATGCCACTTTATTTTACTGGTGGAAATAGTCAATTATTATTAAACTGTTTTAATAATATAGATATTAAATACGAAGAAGATTTGATATTTAAAAGTATGGCTAAAATTATTAAGAAGAATAAAGATAAGAAAAGAGGAAAATAGATGTTAACAATTGCTTTACCAAAAGGTAGAATAGCAGAGCAAACACTAGAGAAGTTTGAAAAAGCTTTTGGAGAAAAATTTGTATTTGAAGATAGAAAACTTATTTTAAAAAAAGCTGGATTTACTTTTTTAAATGTAAGAAACCAAGATGTACCAACTTATGTTATGTATGGTGCTGCTGATTTAGGTGTAGTTGGACTTGATGTACTTGAAGAGAAAGAGTATGATTTAGTTAAGCTTTTAGATTTAAAAATTGGTCAATGTAAAGTTGCTATTGGGCTTAAAGCTGGTGATTCTATTGACTGGAATCGTTCAGAGATTACAGTTGCTACAAAACATACAACAATAGCAAAAAAGTTTTTTGAACAAAAAGCTATGGCTGTAAATCTTGTAAAGCTTTATGGTTCTATTGAGTTAGCACCTTTAGTTGGACTTTGTGATTGTATCGTTGATATTGTTGAAACTGGTGAAACTATGAAACAAAATGGTTTAGAAGTAGCAGATACAATTATGGAATCATCTGTATTTTTAATAGCAAATAAAAATTCATATTACTCTAAAAAAGAGCAAATTTTATCTTTACGAGAGCAAATTGCAGCCACTTGATCTATACGCATCAATAGAGGAATATCTTGAATTTGATGATGAAATTCAAACATTGTACAATGCAATTGCTTCTATAGCTATACTTAAAAACCCTAAAACACTTATAGATATAGGATGTGGACAAGGCGAGTTTTGTAAACTTATATCTTCAAAGGGTATAAAAACTTTTGGAGTTGATTTAAGTGCAAAGCAGATTGAGATTGCAAAGTCAAAAAATATTGATGCTAAATGTATTGATATAAAAGATATAAAAGAAAAATATGATTGTGCTACGGCTGTGTTTGATGTAGTGAATTATCTTCCAAAAGATTATATAAAATCATTTTTAACTCACAGTTACAATTTATTAAATGATGATGGATATTTTATCTTTGATATAAATAGCTTATATGGATTTGATGAGGTAGCCCAAGGTACTTTAAATATAGATAATGAAGATAAATTTATTGCTATTGATGCTAACTATGAAGATGAAACCTTATATACAGATATAACAGTTTTTTCTAAAGATGGTAAGTGTTATAAAAAAGAATCAGGTACTATAGAGCAATACTATTACAAAATAGAAGAACTTGAAAAGATATTAGAATCTATTGGATTTAAAGTTGAAGATGTTGTTGATTTTAAACTTCACGAGTACAGCCAAGCTGATGATAAGTTTATCTTTATTTGTAAAAAAGAAAAGTAGTTAAAATATGAAAAATGCTATAGTTACAGGATATAGCAGTGGAATAGGTAAAGCCATATCTACAAAATTAATGGAAAATGATTTTAATATAATTAAATTAAACTCTAGACTTGAAGATATAAACTCTTTAGAAAAAGAGGTAAAAGATTTACTTAAAAAACATGATATTGACCTACTTGTAAATTGTGCTGGTGTAGGTATATTTCAACCACACGAGGAGATAAGTATCTCTAAAATAAAAGAGTTAATAGATGTAAATCTAACAGCACCTATAATACTTTCAAATTTACTTTTACGAAGCTTGAAAAAAACTACAGGTACTATTATAAATATAACTTCAATTGAAGCAACCCAACACTCAAAATTCTCTGCACTTTATACAGCTACGAAATCTGGACTTAGAGATTTTGGATTGTGTTTATTTGAAGAGCTTAGAAAAAGTGGTGTAAAAGTGGTATCAATAAATCCAGATATTACACAAACAAATTTCTTTGATGATTTACAGTTTGAACCATCACAGAAAGAAAATACTCATCTTATTCCTGAAACTATTGCTAAGAGTGTAATTGGTATAATAAATCTTGATGGTGTGGTTACAGATATAACAATAAGACCACAAAAGTTTGAAATAAAAAGAAAAGGTAAGTAGTTATGGCGATAGATCAAGCATTGTTACAACAATTAAATATCTTATATGTTGAGGATGATGAGCGTATTAGAGAATCATTTACGGCTATTTTTAATAAAAGTGTAACGATTGCTTCTGATGGTGAAGATGGTTTAGAGAAATATAAAACATTAAAAGATGAAAATAAATTTAATATCGTAATTAGTGATATAAATATGCCAAATATGAATGGTATAGAGATGTTAAAAGAGATACGTGAGTTTGATCAAGATATTCCATTTATATTTACAACAGCACATGCTGACTCTAGCTATCTTTATAGAAGCAATAAACTTAGGTGTTACACACTATCTTATAAAACCAATCGATATAAAGGATATGATGGTTCAAATACAAGATATATGTTCTAAAAATTTTGCTTTAGAAAAACTATATAAAACTCAAAAATCAAATAATACATACCTTGATATTATAAATCAAGTAGCTATTGTATCTAAAACAGATATGCACGGTAATATAACATATGTAAATGATATTTTTTGTGATGTATCAGGATATAGTGAAGATGAACTAATGGGTACAAATCAAAGAATTGTAAGACATCAAGATATGCCTACTAAACTTTTTGATACATTATGGGATGATTTAAGAGCAGGAAAAGTTTGGCATGGAAAAATAAAAAATAAAGCTAAAGATGGTAGTGCATACTATGTAGATGCAAGTATATTTCCAATGTATGATGCAGATGAGTCTATGTCTGGTTGGATGGCAGTACGATTTTTGATTACCGAAGCAGAAGAGGAAAAACAAAAGTTTTATAAGAATGTTATATCTAATATAAAAACATACAGACAAACACAAAAACAACTAGAACAGAAAGTTGTAGAACTTGAATCGAAACAACAAATAGCACAAAATATTGATTTGATACAAGAAAAAATGTTAAGTGAAAAAGAAAAAAGTGAAAAGGCTAGAGATCAACTTGCTGCAACTGAAGGTGAAGTTTGTGAGTTAAAAGATAAACTTAAATATGTGGTATCTTCTAGTAATGATAAAACAAGAAAGTTAGCAACAAAAATTACATCAGATAAATCAACTTTAGAAAAACAAAATAAAGCGTTAATTATTTTAAAAGAAGAAAATAGTCAAAACCAAGATGTAATCAGCAATCTAAATATAGAAATAGAAAGATTAACAAAAAGAGTTAGAAAACTAGAAGATGTTGTTAATCATGGTAATTTAGATAACTAGTAGAGTTGTATAAAAAGAATGAGTCTAATATCTCATCATTTAAAGTTGAAAGATATGCTCTGATATTTTGTGGAACTTTTGCAACTCTACACCTCTCTTTAAATTTTTTATCCATATTTGATTTTATGGTAGGCGCTATATATATATTAGTATCATTTATAGATATAGCAATATTATGTGACACTATAATATTCTTTTGTTTTATTATCTCATCTCTTGTTGCTTTTGAGATGATAATACCTCTTTGTTTTAAATCTTTATCTATTATTCTAATTGCTAAATTTATATCGGAGTTATACTTATATATATGAAGTTGTTCAAATTTTTCTATTTTAATATCTTTATTTAAAGAGTTTAAATCTTTTTGTAGATATTGAAAACTTTTTGAAATACCTGATTCAAATTCACTTAAAAGTTTATCACTAAAGTTATGTCTAAAGTAGTTTCTTTTATATTTTTGATCTTTGTTTGATTCATCTATAAAGTATTTTATGTTTTTATTATCTAAGTAGTCTTTCAAAGTTTGTTTACTATAGTTTAATAGTGGTTTTAAAAGATTATAATTTTTTCTAATACTTTTTTCTTCCATACCAAAAAGTTCACTTAGACCCGCACCTTTTGAAAGTTGCATTAAGAACCATTCAACTTTATCATTTAATTGATGTGCAGTTAAAAGTGACTTATAGTTCTCTTTTTCCATTATCTGATCAAAAAAATCATATCTAAAATCTCTTGCACTTTTTTCTGAAAATTTTTCATCTTTAGGGTATGTTGATATAAAACATTTTTTATTATATTTGTGTGCTAATTGTGTTGCATATATAACTTCATCTTTTGATTGTTCTCTTTGATTATAGTTAACTATTGCTATATCAAAATTTATATTATTATCAATCATAAGAAAAAATAGTGCAGTTGAGTCAATACCCGCACTAAATGCAAGTAGGTTATTATTGCTATTTATATTAAGTTTTATAGTATTCATAGGGAGATTATATTAAGAATAAAGTTATATAATACTTTATTGGGGATTGCAATATTATATATATTACAAATATCTATGCTAAACATAAGCTAATATAATATATAATTAGAAATAAAATTAAATTAAGGATTCAATATGAGTGAACAAGTTAAACAAACAGCTTACAGAATCAAAAGATACTGGGCATATACATTGGCAACATTGATTGCAATCGTTACACCATTTATACAAATTGGTGGAAATCAAATATTCTTATTGTCATTTGACAAAAAACAACTACACTTAATGGGTATTGCATTTGATATGCAAGAGCTTTATATGATGCCATTTTTACTTATGTTTATGTTTTTGGGGATTTTTGCTGTTACTGCTATTGGTGGTCGTGCATGGTGTGGATGGGCTTGTCCTCAAACTGTATTTAGAGTTATCTATAGAGATTTAATCGAAGGTAAACTTCTTGGTATGAGAAGAATCAAAAATAAACAAAAAGAGCCTGATTATAGAAAAGATGCTTTTAAAAGAGTTATAGCTATTCTTATTTGGACTTTTCTTTCACTTTTAGCTGCTGCTGACTTTTTATGGTACTTTGTTCCTCCTGCAGATTTCTTTGTATATATGGCAAATCCAATGGAACATACATATTTACTTGGATTTTTACTTGGTGTTGCTGCATTTTTAGTATATGATGTTGTTTTTCTTAAAGAGGATTTTTGTGTATATATTTGTCCTTATTCAAGAGTTCAGTCAGTTTTATATGATGATGATACTATACAAGCTATTTATAGTGAAAAAAGAGGTGGTAAAATTTATGATAAAGATGAAAAGCTTGTATTTAAGGCAAAAGACTTGCCAAATGAAACTGATGAGTGTACAGCCTGCCAAAGTTGTGTAACAGTTTGTCCTACTCATATTGATATTAGAAAAGGTGCACAATTAGAGTGTATCAACTGTTTAGAGTGTGTTGATGCTTGTACAACGGTTATGGGTAAACTTGGTAAGGAAAGTTTAGTTCAATGGTCAAGTACAAATGAAGTTGAAAATGATACTAAAACAAAACTAGTAAGAGGAAAAACAATTATGTATGCTGCAGCATTACTTATAATTGTTGGTATGTTATTTGTTATGGGTGGAAAAAAAGAGTATATGTTGTTAAATGTAAATAAAACAACACAGCTTTATAAAATTAAAGATAATAATGTAGTAGCAAATAACTTTGTACTGTTATTCCAAAATACACAAAGGGAAACATATACATATAACCTAGAGATTATTGGTGAATACGCTGATAAAATAGAGATTAAAAAGTTTACTAAATTTAAATTAAGTAAAGGCAAAATGGCTAAAAAAGTTATTCAACTTTCTACAAAAGAGAGACTAGTTGATGATATAACTAAAGATACACCAATCACACTTACATTAAAAGCTTATGCTATTGAAAATCCTAAAGAGGTAGTAGTATTTAGAAAAGCTGTATTTATCTATCCAAGAGCTGATAAACTTAAATAACTTTTCTTAAATAAAGAACTTAAAACCCAACTCACAAATAGAGTTGGGTTTTTTTATACACAAATCAATTTATATTATAAAACTTTTAAAAAATTAAGAACTTCTTAGGAATGATATAGTAGTATAAAAGAAAAACTTATATTAAGGTAATACTATGGGATTATTTACATCTGGAACGTAGGAAATTGAAAAAGCTAGATTAAGTTCATTAGATCAAAGTTTTGCAGTTATTTCGTTTCAACCAAACGGAACTATTATTCATGCAAATGAAAACTTTTTAGCAACAGTTGGTTACTCATTAAATGAGATTGTTGGAAACCATCATAGAATGTTTTGTGATACTCAATATACAAATACAAGAGAATACACAGACTTTTGGAATGATTTAGCTGCTGGAAAATCACAAATTGATGAGTTTAAAAGAATCAAAAAAGATGGTAGTTCTGTATGGATACAAGCTGCATATACACCTGTAAAAGACAATAATGGAAGAGTTACAAGAGTAGTTAAAATTGCTTCTGATATAACAAAGCAAAAGTTAAAAAATGCAGACTTTGAAGGTCAATTAGATGCTATTAGTAAATCATATGCAGTAATTGAATTTGATATGACTGGTACAATACTAAAAGCAAATGATAATTTTGTAAATACACTCGGGTATAGACAAAGTGATATTATAGGGAAGAAACATAGTATGTTTTGTGAAGAGTCATATAAAAATTCAAATGAATATACTCAATTCTGGAGAAAATTAAATGAGGGTAATTTTGATTCTGGTGAATATTTAAGACTTGGAAACAATGGTAAAGAGATATGGATACAAGCATCATACAATCCTATTATGGATATTGATGGAAAACCATATAAAGTAGTAAAGTATGCACAAGATATAACAGCTCGTAAATATATGGTATTTTCAGTAGAGAACACTTCAAAAGAATTAAGTCAATCATCTGCTGAACTGTTTTCTAGTGCTGA
Source organism: Campylobacterota bacterium (assembly GCA_034723795.1). Classification (GTDB taxonomy): domain Bacteria; phylum Campylobacterota; class Campylobacteria; order Campylobacterales; family Arcobacteraceae; genus JAIOSF01. The sequence continues at coordinate 4,685 of JAYEPG010000245.1, read as the reverse complement.
ACTATTATCAAGTAGTGCAAGTACTACAACAGCAGAATCAGAAGAAGCATCATCAGCAATAGAAGAGATTTCTCAAGGTACAAAAAATGTATCTGAAAAATAAATACAATGCTAAGTTCGATAAAAGATATAAGTTCATCATCTCAAACTGCTAAAAATATAGCTAACGATGCTCAATCAAAATCACAAAATACAACAAAATCAATGTAAATCATCAAGGGGTTCTTTCTAGCGAAGTAGCAACTATAATGAATGAGACAAGTATAGGGATAAATACAATAGCCGAAACAATGCACAATGTAGCACAAAATGCTAATCAAAGTGGAATAGAATCAGGCAATACACTGGAGTTATCAAAACAGCTAAGTCAATTAGCTTTAAACCTATCAGAAGTATTAGAATCAGTAAAGTAAATTTTATAAGGTAAATATTATATATTAATATATAACAACATAAAAAAACAAAAAAACTCAACTCATTTAGGAGTTGAGTTTTTTTTATTTAAATAATTTCAATTAATATAGCTATATTGAAAAAAATTAAATTTATTATAGTTGTGATACAATATGTCATACATTAAATAAAAGGAGATAAGTTATGCTATCAGTAAGATTAGACAACAATATGGAAGAACAAATCAATTCTTTATCAAAACAAAAGCATATATCAAAAAGTCAAATCATAAAAGATTCTTTAGTTTACTACTTTGATATGTTAAAAAAAGAGACAAAACAAAAAAGTTCTTATGAATTAGGTAGTGAATTATTTGGTAAATATTCAAGTGGTCAAGAAGACTTATCTGCTACATATAAACAGAAACTAAAATCTAAAATCACAAGAAAATATGATGAATAAAACTATAATAGATAGCGGTCCAATAATAGCACTTTTTGATAAAAGTGATAAGTATCATTATCAAGTATTAGATTTTTTACAATCGTTCAAAGGTGAACTTATAACATCTTGGGCTGTGATAACTGAAGTATCTCATATGCTAGATTTTAATTTAAATGTGCAAATTGATTTTTTAAAATGGATTGAGGTAGGTGGCATAGAAGTTTTTGATATATCGCAAAATGAGATTGCCAATATAAGAGTAATGATGGAAAAATATCTTGATATCCCTATGGACCTAGCAGATGCGACACTTATGTACATAGCAAATAAAGAAAATATTAAAAATATAGTAAGTATCGATAGTGATTTTGATATTTATAGAACTTTGAAAAAACAGAATTTAATTAATCTCTTAAAATATCACTAGTAAAAACTCAACTCATTTAGGAGTTGGGTTTTTTTATGCTATAATTCGAACAATTAAACAAACAAAGGAATTAAAAATGCCATTATTAGATAGTTTTAGAGTAGACCATACAAAGATGAATGCACCTGCCGTTAGAGTTGCAAAACAAATGACTTCAAAGAAGGGTGATATTATCACTGTTTTTGATTTAAGATTTTACAAACCGAATATTGATTTAATGGATGGAAAAGGTATACATACATTAGAGCATCTTTTTGCTGGATTTATTAGAAATCATTTAAACAGTAAAAATGTTGAGATAATTGACTGTTCACCAATGGGTTGTAGAACTGGATTTTATATGTCAGTTTTAGGTGCTCCAAAAGAGAAAAAAGTAGCCAAAGCTATGATAAAAGCTATGAAAGATGTACTTAAAGTAAAAAGTGAAGCTGATATTCCAGAATTAAATGTATACCAATGTGGTACATATAAAATGCACTCACTTAAAAATGCAAAAAAAATAGCAAAATATATTATTAAAAATGGTGTTGGAGTTATGGATAATAAAAAACTTTTTTTAAGTGAAAAAAAGATGAAGAAATTAGGAATCTAATCATATGAAAACTTTACACCTTTTAGTATATATTCTTTTTATGCAGCAAGTTTTAGTTGCTCAATCTTATGATAGAATCTCAATTGACTTTAAAAATGATGTTTTATTTAAAAAAGATAAAGATTATACAGCTGGTGTAGAGTTAGCTTATAAAAACAAAAATAGTGATTATACATACTATTTTGGTCAGGATATTTATACGCCTGAAGATAAAGAAACTTTAGTTCCTATAAATGGTGAACACCCATATGGTGCTTGGCTTTATATAGGAGCTTCAAAACAAATAAAGTTTAATGAATATATTCAAAGTAATATTAAATTTACTATTGGTACAGTTGGTAAAAGTGCTAAAGGTCAATCAATCAGTAATGAATTACATAATGTAATTGGGGCATCTCAAGAGAATGGTTGGGATAGTCAAGTTCACAAAAGTGTTGGTTTTAATATTAACTTAGTAACATATTATTCAAAACTAAATCAACAATATGATAATACAACTATAAAACCATATTTAAAAATAGATGCTGGAAATCTACTTATGGATGTTGGTTTAGGTTTGAGTATTAATAATAGTATAAATGAGTCATTTGATATTTACTTAAATGGTGAGATAGAATATGTTGATAAAAATATTTTTTTAGAAGGATCTAGTAAAAAATATGGTACTTTATATGCTGTTGAAAAAGAGGACTATGTAAATAGTTTAACTATAGGTTTACAAACAAAATATTTTGAAAATTATATTTTAACATTTGAAACAATTTTTAACTCTAAAGAGTATAAAACTCAGTCAAGTAATAACAACTATAATATGATTAAATTACAAAGGAGATTTTAAAATTGGATACTAAGTCACTAGAGGATTTTAAATCATTATTCTCTTTTACCCCTTCTATCTCAATATTAAGCTTGAACAATGATACAAACAAAATAAATGAGTCTTTAAATCAGTTTGTTAGCCCTTATAATGGAAATGTTACATCACTGGACACAGAAGTTTTAAAAATATTAAGAGCAAAAGTAAAACGTTCTAGTTATGACTATGCTGTTGTTCATGATGCTATCTTAAAATCTGAAGATAAAAATATATTGATGAAAATAATTAGTTCAGGTATTAGAGATTCTGGTTATATCATATTTCTTGAAGAAAAAGATAAAAGTTTTGATGAAATTTATAACTTACTAGAAGAGTTTGATTATGGAGCAGTGAGTTCAATAGATATATTTGAAAACTACAATTTAATAATAGGAAAAAAACTTCATATGTGGGGAATGGATTGATTCTTACTAGTGATGGTACATATACACTTTATAGTAAAGAGTTTGAACAAAATTATCATAGTGCTAAAGAGGGTGCTTTAAATGAATCCCTTTCAAAGCATATCATCCCTGCGTTAACTTATCATAAAGAGAAAAAAGAGTTAAATATATTGGATATTTGTTTTGGTATAGGTTACAATACTTTGGCAACTCTTTATTATATTAAACAAAACAATTTAGATATAAAAGTAAATATATTTTCACCTGAATTTGATAAAGAGTTACTTTTATCTTTAAAAGATTTTAATTATCCAGATGAGTTTAAAGAGTTTCAAAATATTATAGATATATTGTCTTCAAAGTTATACTATAAAGATGAAAATATAACAATTGAAATTTTTAACGGTGATGCAAGAGAGTATATACAAAATTTAAACAGCACTACCAAAGAAACAAAAGGTTTTGATATAGTTTATCAAGATGCTTTTAGTAGTGATGTAAATAGATTACTTTGGACTCAAGAGTATTTTAAAGAGATAAGTTCAATACTAAGTGATGATGCAATAATAACTACATATTCAATTGCTACACCAATAAGACTTTCAATTTATAATAATGATTTAAAAATATATGAATATAAACCAGAAAATTCAAATAGAATTACAATAGCGTTAAACAAAAAAGAGATACATAAAGATATAAACTACAAATATATCGATATGGAACTAAAACAACAACGAAATAAAACTGCAAAAGCATTAAAAGATAAGGATTAAAAAATGTATGAAGAGAAACAACAAGTAAAAATATTTAGAGTAACTGTAAAAAAAGTATTACAAAGATTATCGCTAGTTAAAGATTGTGAAGTGTCAAACTTTAAAGATTTTGTTGTAGAGCAATTTGATGGTTATGATTATGAGGGTGAAGAGGAGTTAATCGGCTTTGACTCTTGGGGTGATTTATCGCAAAATGGTAAGTATGAATTAAATGTAAAAATTAATCATGAAGGTGCTTATGAGTTTACTTTATTTGTTGAGGTAAATGACAAAAAAGCAACAGTTTATAACGTTCTTTAGGTAATTAATAAATCAGTTGATATATGATGTAAAACAACAGTCATTAACTATGGCTGTTGTTACAGTTTACCTTTAATACATTGTTTAATTTTTCAAATACTTCTAAGGTGTTATTTTCTATATTTAGTGCTTTTTGTGCAAGTTGATTTTGTGGAATATGATTTGCATTTTCATTTATATATTTTTGAATATTTGAATGTACTTGTTCGTGAGATATTTTTAGTTCATTCCATGATGATGTTGTAGTGAATTTTTCACCATTTTGTTCTTGAGTATTTATCCATTTTCCCATTTTACAGTTATTATGATCAACAACTTTAAAAGCACTAAATTCATTAAGTTTTTTAAAGTTATTTGTTTTAAATGCGATTTAATATAGAATATTTCAGGCTAAATAATCACTTTTTCTTATAGTTGGCTAGATATTCATCAACCATTTTAAACCTTAATTTTTTACTCATTCCAGAGTGAACATTTATCTTCTTTTTCATAG
>JAYEPG010000244.1:0-4339 GCA_034723795.1 Campylobacterota bacterium | reverse complement strand
CTTGTCTTCTTGGTCTTTTTCTACTCATAGTTAATTGCTCTATTAATTCAGGTTTATAAAACTCTCTAGCTTTTAATAATAAACTTTTTAACTCATCTAAAAAAGCATATCTTGGATTAAAACTATACACAACAGTTTTACCAATATTTTTACTAACTAACACACCGCCTAGTTCTAGTTTTTCTAATTGTTTTTGAATGGGGTCTAAGCCAGTATTATAAAACTTTTTTATCTCAGTTCCATAGCCTGAATCATTAGCTAAAATAAATTGTAATACATCTTCTCTACAGCGACTTCCAAATAATGGTTCTAGCATCTTTAATCCTCAATATACTTTATATGTTTTATAACCTATATTATATGTTATAATTAAATTTATGTCAAGCTTTGATAAAGGAATGTCGGTTCGATTCCCTAAAATGATATCTAACTTGAAATTCATTATATATTTGAAAGCATAATAAAAGTTCATTAAATTTTTATACTTTTTTATTATATACAACTGTTGAATGATCAGCTTCTCTTTTGAGTTCGAAAAACTTTGAAAAGTAGAGAAATAGAAACAATATTATCAAAATAGATAATATTATTACTTTAGTAACAGTATTCACTATAACATCCTTAAAATTTTTTAATTCAAGTTAAAAAACTATCCTAAACTTCTCTTTTTTATTTCCATCATTAGCTACAGATTTATAACTTTCTTTTAACTCATCTAACAAAAGTTTATCTGTTGCTTGATCAACTTCATTTACAAGCATTTGACTTAAGTCTATACTTATTTCAATATAATCTCCAAAAAGTGATGTTTCTTCTATCATACCACTAGTCAATACTTTTTTTGTTAAGTTATTTGTGATTTTATATACAACCAAAAGTTCATTTTTGATTCCACCTCTTTGTTGTACACCATCTATAGTAAGTAATAGTCCATCTTTTTTCATCTCATAAAGATGGCTTATAACTTCTATATTTCTATCTTTTGTTTTAAATGCAAAAAGTATATTATTTTCAAAGTGATTTAATAAATTTGGATTTGGGTTATTGTTTTTATTTACATATAAATAAACTTTTTTATGCTCTTTTACTACTTTATTTAAAGTTTCTTTTGATGAACAACCTATAATACTAATACTAAATAATAATATAACTGCTATTTGTCCCAATAATTTCATAATAAATCCTAGTATTTCTTTTTTATTAATCTTAGAAAGAATTTATATATCAACTAAAATGCTGATATATACTTTGACAATAATTCTATCTCTTTATCATTTAAAGAAATAACTTGAGACTTCATCAGTCCTTTCATTGTACCACCGTAAGTACCATCTTTATAGCCATTAATAGCGTTAGTTATTTTTAAGCTATCCCAACCTTTTATAATTTTAGATTTACCCAGTGCTACTTTTTCTCCATTTGCTCCATGACATCCTGCACATTTTACATATAGAACTTTAGCATCAGGTGTTGCTACCGCCTTAATTACCTCTTCTGTAACCTCTTTAACTTTTTCAACTGTAGGTTCTACATTGTTTATTTGGTTATTTACAACTTTATCAACTGTTGTTTCAACTTTTTTTACCTCTACAGGTTCTTCTGTAGAAACTACTTCTTTATCTTGACATCCTGAATAAATTATTGCAATAGTTGCAACACTTAAAATAATTTTTTTACTTATCATCTTTAACCCTTTCATTAGAAACTATTTATTTTTAATAACATTTACATACATTATAATATTATTAACCTTTATAACTAAATCATATTTCAGTAAATTACCACACTATATTGGGTATAATCACGAAATTATAAAATAAATAAGAGGTAATAAAATATGTTAGTAGCACCTTCAATTCTTAGTGCAGATTTTGGAATATTAAACGATGAGATTAAAGCAATCTGTGAAGGTGGATGTGATCTAATCCACGTTGATGTTATGGATGGTCACTTTGTACCAAATATGACAATAGGTCCAGTTGTTGTAAATAGTGTGGCTAAAATTGCTACAAAACCTCTTGATATACATCTTATGGTTGAGGACAACAACTTTTTTATCGATCTTTTTTCACACTTAAAACCTGAATATATCTCTTTTCATATAGAGAGTGAAAAACACCCACATAGAGTTATTCAAAAACTTAGAGCTTTAGGTATAAAACCTGCTATTGTATTAAACCCACATAGTACTCCAGAATCAATAGAGTACCTTTTAGAGGATTTAGATATGGTTTTACTTATGAGTGTAAATCCTGGTTTTGGTGGTCAAAAGTTCATTAAATCTGTTGTAGAAAAAGCAGCATCTTTAAAAAAGCTTATTGAAAAAAGAAATCCAAACTGTCTTATCCAAGTAGATGGTGGAGTAAATAACAAAAATATTTCTGAACTTAAAGATGCGGGCGTTGATGTAGTTGTTGCGGGTAGTTATGTATATGGTGCAGACAATTATGGTCAAGCTATAAAAAGTTTACAGATATAAGTTACTAAAATGAGAGTAAAAATTTGTGGGATTACAAACTTAAAAGATGCCCTTGATGCTATAGAGGCAGGAGCTGATGCTTTAGGTTTTGTATTTTATGATAAAAGTCCAAGATATATAGATCCAAAAGATGCAAAAAAGATTATTGAACAGTTACCTCCTTTTGTGCAAACTGTTGGATTGTTTGTAAATATGTATGCAGCGCAAGTTGACTTTATGTGTAAACTTTCAACAGTTGACATTGCTCAAATACATTTTGAAGCAGACGATAAGTTTTTTCACAGCTTACAAACTAAACATTTAAAAGTAGTACGTGCAAAAACTGCCGATGACTTACTTTTATATAACGATGAATATAGAATAGTAGATGCATTTGTAGATAGTTATGGTGGTGAAGGTAAACGGATAAACCTAGATTGGTTTAAAGGTATAGATTGCTCTAAAATTATACTTGCAGGTGGATTAACATCATCTAACTTAAAAGAGATAGAAGGATATAACTTTTATAGTGTAGATGTAAGTAGTGGAGTAGAAGCTTCCAAAGGTATCAAAGATAAACAAAAAATGATAGAGTTTGCAAAACAAATACCTAATGTAATATAATATATGAATTATCTAGATAAATTAGTAAATACTTTAAATAAGTCTCCAATCTCAATTAATAAATTTAATCAATTATTAGAAAAAAGTGATACTTTTTTTGATAATATAGAACTAGAAAAAGAGTTACTTATTTCAAACGGTCTTCCACTATTTTTTAGTGATAATAAAGTTTATTTAAAAACAGCTACAACTGATATAAAAGATCAAGTATTTTGTGTAGTAGATTTAGAAACCACTGCAGGAAATGCAAGAGATGGTCAAATTATAGAACTAGGCGCTGTAAAAATAAAAAATGGACAAGTGATTGAAACATACGAGTCTTTAGTAAATGCGAATAGTATCCCCGAAGTTGTACAAGAGATAACTGGTATAAGCCTTGATATGGTACATAAAGCACCAAACTTACAAACTGTTTTAGAAGAGTTTAAAATATTTTTAGAAGATGATATATTTGTAGCACACCCTATATTATTTGACTATAAGTTTATAAATGATAGCTTTAAAAAATATGACTTAGGGCAACTATGCAATAGAAGAGTTTGTACTATAGATTTAGCAAAGAAAACTATTGATACTCATAGATACGGACTAAAATACCTAAAAAAACATTTAGATATAGATATTGCCAATCACCATAGAGCATTTAGTGATGCTATGAGTACAGCTATGATTTTAAATCATAGCTTAGAAAACTTACCAAAAGAGATTAAAACTAGTGAAGATCTTATAAAATTCAGTATGGGTAAGTGATAAACAAGGCTATAATCTATACCCTATATTTTGTATCGTATAAAAAAACTCTTTCCCTAGTTTTTTTCTAATTCTTAAAAAGAAATTTTTTAAAGCTGATTCACTCATAACTTTATCTTCCCAAATAACTTCGGCAACTTTCTCTTTAGAAACTACACTATTTTTGTATTCTAGTAATAGTTCTATAAATAATGCCTCTTTTTTACTTAATACAATTTGAGTATCACCATCCTCAACTAATTTTTTACTTCTATTATAATACTTATTATCTTTTAAAAACTGTAACTCTTTTTTTGTTTTTTCTAAAACAATTGAACATTTTTGTAAAATAGATTCAAACTCAACAAAATCAATTGGTTTAATAGAATAACAAGTCAATCCGATTTAATGAAAAATTTGGGGGTCTAAAAACTTAAGCTAGCTTAGGTATTATGGGCTTAAAAAGGATTTATTTACAAATGACTGTAAAAAAACACTAAAACTTGTCCTAATTGTAAGAAAAATAAT
>JAYEPG010000243.1:0-19532 GCA_034723795.1 Campylobacterota bacterium | reverse complement strand
TTCAATTCTCGACGGCTCCACCAATTAAAGCAGAGTAGTTTCTATTTTTGAATCTCTTTTTCTAAATCAATTACATTATCTAAATATTTTATATTTGTCACATTGGTATTGTTTAAAGTAACTACCATTATTTTTTCTTCATAATTTTCATTTTTATAATATTGAGATAATTTATCATCATCTAATGTAACTATTGGATAATCATATCCTGTAATAGGCAGTACAAAAAATTTTATAAATGATGGCATAGCTGAAACATCTGCTATAAACAAAATATTTCTTTTTGTCAGATAAGTTGATTCTTTTGTGGTTAAAAAATCTTTTACTAAGTGACCTGAATCTTTTTTAAAGGCAAAGATTAATTTAGTTGTTTTTTCTTGTATAGTATGTTTATTTCCAAATTGATCTAATAGTTCAAAATTTTTAATTGGTTGATTAACAACAACATTTGCGTAGACTAGACCTGATAATAATATCATTAAAATTGTAATTTTTTTCATGAGATTATGTTAACTAAATAAAATTATAGTATACTTATCTAAACTAATTAGTAGGAGAATACTATGTTTGCAATGTATGATGATGATGGATTAAATTTTAGAAGTACTATTGACCATCTTTATAATTTACATGAAGTTACAGCGTCTAAAGCGATAAAAAACAATACTGATGGAAAAAATAAACAAGCTTTTGAAGATAAACTATATCAAGGTAAAATTACACAAGAAGCAAAAGATAAATATAAACAGATAGCAAATTTAGATACAAAAGTTGAAATATTTCATGTTGAAGAGGTTATGTCTCATACTGTTACTACTGTTAATGATTCTAAAACGATTAAAGAGTGTTACGACTTAATGCAAGAGTATAATGTTCAGCAATTACCAGTAATTGCTGATAGCCAATTACATCTAAAAGGTATGATAACAAAACATGATATATTAACTCATTTGATTGAAGATGTAGAGTATGCATCTCATAATATAAATAAACATATTTATGATATATCAACAAAAAAAATCATTACAACTGATCCTATTTCAGATATAAGAAGAGTTGCAAAAGTTATGATAGATTTTAATTTAAATTCAATACCAGTTGTAGATGGAGATGATATTTTAGTAGGAATGATATCTAGGCATGATATAGTTAAAGCAGTATCAAATATACCACATATGCAGATATGGGCGTAGCTTTAGCTACACTCATCTAGTTTTGTTTGAATATATAATTTTACATTATCATATAAAATAGTATCTTTCCAATCTTTAAATGCTAAGCCACTTGCGTTTGGATGTCCTCCACCTTTTGCTAACTTATCTGCTAGTATAGATACATCAATTTTATTATCTGCTCTTAAACTTGCTTTTCCTCTTCTGCTTACATCAATAAAAAAATCGTAATCATCATTTGCTTTTAAAAATGTATTTGCTGGAATAGATATACCTCCAAGAGTAAAAGTTAATAAACCTTTATGTTCTTTATAGTATACAGTCAATTCATCTTTTCTATTTTCTAATGATTTTACAAGGTAAAGTGAACTAAGGTTGTCCATAGTGTCATTTTTGGATGAAAGTTTTAGGTATTCTTTCTTTAAATGATATATATTTTCATCTAAACATATATGACCATTTTCCAATGCAACATATTTTATTGTTTCTTGGAGTAGATAAAATTTATAATCTCTACTTTGATCTCTAAATAGAATATTATTTATCTCATAAGATTTAGAAATCATACTCATACAAACTTTTCCAAATTCAAATAAATCTTCATCTTCTAACCATATATCAACTGCATTTATTGCATCAATTAAGTTCTCAAAGTTTTCTTCACATAACTCTTTAAATTCTGAATAGTTTTCACAAAAATAGTCATATGTTATTTTTGTTGCAGATCTATTTGTATCTAAAAAATACCAATCATATTTTTGAGAACATTTTAATCCTGTACCATGATGGTCCAAAAGTTGAAGGTTTATATTATATCCATCTTCATTTAATTTTTTTATTTTATGATTTAAGTTTTTTGACTCATCAAGAGTTAAATTTAAGTCAGTAATCATTAAAAAAATATCTGTGCCTTTGTCTAAATCTTCAATTTTTGATAAAATATCTTTTATAAATAGTTTTACCTCTAAACCATAATTTGCATTATAAAAAACTGCATCAGGAAAAATCTTTTTTGAGATAAACTGACAACCATAACCATCTAAATCTGTATGGGAAAGATGAAAAAATTTCATATTATAAAATATCCTTTAGTGTTAGCTCATTTAAAAAGCCATTTATTTTTTTTTGTAAATTATTTAATAATGGGAAAACCGAACATCCATCTATTAAATTTGCCGAACATGATCCCTCACTTGTAGTACATTCAAATACAAGAGGAAGTTTCTCTTCTGCAATTTTAGTAATCTCTAAAATTGTTAATTCATGACATGGTTTTTTTAATGTAAATCCACCATTATTCCCTTTAAATGAATTTAAAATTCCATTCTTTGCAAGGTTTTGTAATATTTTTGCTAAAAAGGATTTAGATATATTTAACTCTTTAGATAATACATCTACATTTTTTGGATGGTCACTTTTTGCAATACTTACAAGTGATAATAATGCATACTCACTTTTTTTTGTTAATAACATTTGATTCCTAAATTATTATAATTAATCTCATTGTACTTAAATCTGATTAATAGATAGGTTAATTTCATAAAATCTCGAATGTGTAATTATTTAGATATAATAGCATTAATATATTAATATAAGCAAGGGATAAGATGGCTAAGGGTAAAAAAACTGTAATTAAAGAGATTAAAAAAATAGATAAAGATACTATATCAGTAAATGGTAGAGAATATGTGATTATTGAAGATGTTGAAGATATAGAAAGTGCAATCACAATGAAAATATCATCACATGGAAACAGAATATTAAGATTTGAGGACTTGACTAAAAAAGCAACAATAGATGTAAAAAGAGATATTAATATTATCAAAATTACTTTTACTGATAAACATAGAGCAAGTAGGTTTAAAAAGTCTCATGAAAAAACTATCGTAACACAAAGTGATAAAAAAGAAAAAATAGCAAATACAACATCACATATAAAAGCAAGAGAAATAATATCAAGTTTCACATCAAAAAATAGTCCTAGTTATGATAAACAATCTGGAATATCAACTTTTTATGTATCTCAAGAGGTGAAATAAATTATATATTTATGAAAACAAAAAAAGATACTAAAACATTACATAGAAGAAATTTACATAACAGTAGATACGATTTTCCTAAACTTATAAAAAGTAATCCAACTTTAAATGAGTTTGTAGCTTTAAATAAATATAATGATTTATCTATTGATTTTTCGAATCCAAAAGCCGTAATGGCGTTAAATCAATCACTTTTAAGTCATTTTTATAACGTGAAAGAATGGAGTATTCCTCAGAACTATTTATGTCCACCCATTCCTGGAAGAGCAGATTATATTCACTATATTTCAGACTTACTACCATCTGATGATAAAGGTAAAGTTCCTAGAGGTAAACATATAAAAGTATTGGATATTGGGATTGGTGCTAACTGTATCTATCCTATTATTGGTTCATATTCATATGGTTGGAGTTTTATAGGGAGTGATATAGATAGAGACGCCATAGAAAATGTAACTAAAATAATCAAAGGAAATAAATTATTATCATCAAATATAGAAATAATATTTCAACCAAATAAACATAATATATTTAAAAATATTATAAATGAAAATGATAAATTCTATTTTACTATCTGTAATCCACCTTTTCATAGTTCAGCACAAGATGCTATTCAAGGTACTAAAAGAAAAGTTAAAAGTCTAACAAAAGCAAAAGAAAAGATGAGAAGACCAACACTCAATTTTGGTGGACAAGCAGATGAACTTTGGTGTGATGGTGGTGAAATATCATTTATAACTAAAATGATAAATGAGAGTAAAGAGTTTAGCAAAAATTGCTTTTGGTTTACTACATTAGTTTCTAAACAAGATAATCTAGAAGAGATATATAAAATACTAAATAAGCTGAAACCAGTAGAGGTTAAAACTTTAAATATGCAAACTGGAAATAAAATGAGTAGAATAGTTGCTTGGACATTTTTAACTAAAGAACAACAAAACAGTTGGAATAAAAATTTAAATAAGGAAGCAATAGATGCAAAATAACCCAAATGACCCACTTCATGGAGTAACTTTAGAAAAGGTAGTTAATAAACTTGTTGAGTATTATGGTTGGGATGAGTTAGGCAAACTAATAACAATAAAGTGCTTTAACTATGACCCATCTGTAAAATCAAGTTTAAAGTTTTTAAGAAAAACATATTGGGCAAGATTAAAGGTTGAAAAACTGTATCTAAAAACTTTTACATAGAATTAAATATAAATTTACCATTGCAGTAAACCATATATCTTTTATCGCAACAAAGTGATGGTATATTTATATACTTGTCACTTATATAACCTTGATGAAAGTGCCCTTCAATTATTAAGTCAGCATTATAGTTTTTGATTCTTGTTTGTACAAATGATTTAAAGTTTTTTTGTTTGTGGCATATGTTTTTATTTTTTAGATTTTTCTCAACTTTTTTTGATAACCAATTGTTTATATCAATAAAATTTAATAATTTTAAAACATAATGATTTCTAATAATTTTAGTATATATATCGTATCCTAAAGGTGTATATATATCACCGTGAGCGATCGATATTTTTTTTTCATTTTCAATAATAGTTATAGGTTGTATATCTCTTGAAATAATTTGTAAATTTGGAAAAATATCAGATAAATTAAAGTCATGATTTCCCTCAAGATATATTATCTCTATATTAGAACTCAATTTATTTATCAACTTTATTATATTGCTATTTATATTTTTAAAATACTCTATTTCATCTGATAAAAAATCAAACATATCACCCATTAAAAATAACTGTGTGGTTTTTATCTCTTTTTTTTCTATCATATTTAATATAGTATGTAATATAATTCTATTGTTGTTATAGTGCGAATCTGCAATAAAAATTGAACTATCTTTTAATCTAATCATAAAGATATTGTATCTTAAGTTATTTTAAATCTAAATTTAAGTAAAATGCCTTTCCAATTTTATAGAATTATCTATATTTTTGAGATTATATACCACTCAGGAGGCTATTATGGCTTTAGATCTGGACGTAAAACAAGAAATTGTTACTAAACACCAAAGAGATACAAAAGATACAGGTTCTGCAGAAGTGCAGATAGCATTATTAAGTGCACAAATCGTAAGATTAACAGAGCATTTAAAAGAAAACCACAAAGATCATCACTCAAGATTAGGTCTATTAAAAATGGTTGGTAAAAGAAAAAGACTTCTTAAATACTTAAGAAGAACAGATTTCGCTAAATTCCAAGCACTTGTTGCTGATTTAGGTATCAGAGCAAAATAATCTTTTAGGGTAAGTTTTAACTTACCCACTTTCTATAAATCAAAATAAATATCCTCAAATAAAACTAACTTTTAATTAACAAAACTAATTCAAATAAGACTTTAATCATATAATATATACTTTAGTATACTTAAAAATTTATCTATATTATGTTATAATTCAGATAAGAATAGAAAAAGGGGTAGTCATGAAAAAGTATTTATTGTTATTATTAGTACCAATTTTAAGTTATGCTAGTATTGGTAAGATAACAGTTCTAAAGGGTGATGTTAAAATTCAAAGAGATGGTGGGGTTATCCAAGCTAAAAATGGAACAACACTAGAGAAACACGATTTTATTAAAACAAATGTAAAAGGTAAAGTTCAAATTGTATTTTCAGATAAAACAATTTTTACGATAGGTAAAAATTCTACATTGGATATTGCTGATTATTTATATGATGAGTCTAAACCAAAACAAAATAAAGCAAAATTTAATGTTTTAAAAGGTGCTTTTAGTAGTATCACGGGTAGAATTGGTAAACTTAACAAAAGTAAATTTAAGCTAAAAACAAAATCTGCTTCTATTGGTATTAGAGGTACAGTTGTAAAAGCAAACCAAGAAACTGTAATGTGTACAGAAGGTGCTATTACTGTTACAACAAACAATGGAATATCAATGGATGTTGAAGCTGGTCAAAAAACTGATGTAAGCACAGGAGTTCCTACACCACCAGAAGAGATTCAAGCTGGTGAAGTTGAGTCTTTAGGATTAGAAGTAAAAGAATCAGAACAAGAAGATGGTTTAGTTGATTTAATAAATAAAGTAAAACCTGATGTAATTGTTGAAGATGATCCAATTGAAACAAGAGATATTGTACTTAAAGGTAGAACTATTGCAACTGATGGAAGTCAACAGTATGTTACAATTGAAGTTGATGGTTTACAAAATGAACTTACTATTGATTCTAGTACAGGTATGACTATGACTGATGATTTAGGTAATGCTATTACAAGTTCAAGCAGAGATGATGTAGTTTGGGGACATTGGGTTGATGATCCAAATAAAAAATGGGTTGCTGGACAATCAACTAGTGCAGAAACTTTAGATTCTTTAAGAGATGCATCTAATACTGTAAATGCTACATATTCTGGTAAAGTTATGGGTTCTGTTAATGGTAATGATAATATAAAAATGGATTCTACAAATGATGTTACTATAAATACTGCTCTTGGTGGTGGTCAAAACAGTGTAGATGGTTCAATTAATTTTGAGACAGAAACTAATCAAGCTTGGAATACTACTTTTGAAGGTAGAACTTCAGGAAATACATTTAGTAGTACTTCTGTTAGTGGAGATGCAACTTCAGGAAGTGTAGACGGAGCCTTCTATGGAACAGATGCAACATCAGTTGGGGGAACATTTGATTTAGATAATGCTGGTGGTGATACTGCAACAGGTGTGTTTAAGGCAGATAAACAATAGTTTTAAGTATAATTCAGGCATGAAAAAATTTATTTTAATAATATGCCTGTTTTATAGCTCTTTGTTCTCATTTGAGATAAAATCTTCTGATATTAATGTAACAAAAAAGGGTATTACTCTTGGTACATACCTTTCTTTAGATAGGGCACAACTTTTAGTAAATAAGTTTCCTTTATATAGTTTATATATAAAAAAAACTACAGTAGGAAAAAAACCATATTTTGTAGTATATGCTGTAAATATTGATAAAAAAGATAGATTTACTACACTTAATAAAATAAAAGAAACACTACCAACTGCTTATATAGCATCAAATAAAAGAATAAATTTATTATCAAAATCTTACAAAAAAGATGTTATTACAACACTTGACTCTGATGAGATTGTTTATGATAGTCTTAAAACTGATGAAAAAGTAAAGATTATAGATAACAATAAAAATGCTATAACGATAAAATATACAAAAGATATATTTACTGCATTAGAAATAGCGGAATCATTGAAAGAATTTACTATTTATATCCGTTCATTTAGACTACTTAATGATAGTGCATTTATGATATATGCTATTAATATACCAAAGAATAATTACAATGACGTACTTTCAAAAATACAAAAAAAATATCAAGATTCATTTAAAACTTCACAAGATAGAGTTGAATACTTTAGTAAAAATATGAGTGAAGAGAGTTCATTTATTTATACTACAAAAAAAGATTTTCCTGATATTTTAAAAACTAGAGTTGTGGTTAATGATAAAAAAAGTAAAAAAATAGATAATAGAAAATATCTAGGGTCAGCTAATGCAAAATATTTAAAAGCAAAAAAACTTTTCTCTGAAAAAAAGTATAAAGAAACTATAGCAATACTAGAAAACTTATCAGATAATAATTCAGCTAATGTTGGTATTAATTATTATTTAGGTCGTTCTTATTATCAAACTAAAGATTATGAAAGAGCAAGTGCTGCATTTGAAAGAGTTGATATGGTAAGTTCTAATAATTTAAGAGCTAAATTAGAGTTGTCTCAAAGTTATTTAATGTTAGGTTTATATTCAGATGCAACAAGCGGATTTAATGAAGTTTTAAAACATAATATACCAGACAATGTAAGAGCAAATGTAAAAGAAAAAATCAATTATATCGATGGTTTAGGTGACAAAGGTAGATTTTTTGGTTCAATAGCACTTGGATATACATATGATACAAATATCAATAATACTACAGATACAACTATATTTGATACTCCTAATTATCAAAATTTAGTTGTTACTGATGAGAAATATAGTGATAGTTATTTATCCTTTATGTTAAATACTAATTACAACTATAAGATTAATTCACAGTATGCCATAAATAATAGTGTAAATTTTGTTAAACAAAATTATGAAAAAGATGATTTACGTTTAAATGATGAATCATCATCTGGAAAAACAAAAGAGGATAAAAAAGAGTTACAACTATTATCATATAATTTACAGTTATCTAAAAATTATAAAAATAGTTTACTTTCAGTAGGTACAGACCTTTCTGATATAAAAGTTGCTAATAAAGATTATTTAAATGTATATGGTTTAAATATCTCTTATCAAAAAAGATTTTTATCTAATATGTCATTTTTTTCAACTGTAAAAGTATCAAAAAAAATATATGCACAAGAAGATAATAAAAATCTTAATTCTAGAAACTACCAAGTTATGGTAGGGCAAAGTATACCAACTATTGAATATGGTACTTTTAGTTTAGTCTATTATAACACACAAGAAAACAGAATTATAGCAGATGACAATGCTCCAAGTAAAGATATAAATGGGTTAATATTTGGTAATAGATATAAAATTAATAATTCATTATCAACTAATTTATTATATCTTTATAACCATACAAAAGAGAAATCTGATGATGCTACATTTGAAGTTCCAAGAGATGATTTGCTTACTACTTTATCTGTTGGAGTTGATTATAAGTTAAATAAAACTATGAGTATTTCATCTAATATTAAAAAGATAGATAATGAATCTAATATTAATATATACTCTTATGATAAAAAAACATTTGATATATTTTTCAAAACATTATTTTAAGAGAGTTAATTTTTTATAAAATAACTCTCAATCCCTTTTGCAATCCCTTTTGCAATTAGTTTCTGATAAGAACTTGTATTTATTCTTTTACCCTCTTTATAATGTGTTATATAACCAACTTCTATTAGTACTGATGGCATTTGAGCACCTATAAGTATCCAAAATGGACCTTCTCTTACTCCACCATCTCTAATTGATTTATTACCATATTTACCTCTTAGAGAGAATAGCATATTTTTTTGAATATCTATAGCCATCTTATTTGATGCAGTGATTTTACTTCTATTTAAAATAGTTAATAAAGAGTTTTTACTACTCCAACCCATACTATTCATATCCCCTTTATTCTCTTTTGCAGCTACTCTTTTTGCTCTTGCACTTCTTGCTGGAGATAAAAAATATGTTTCAATTCCATGAGCTTTATTTGCTCTAGATTTTCTAGCTGCATTTGCATGAATAGATACAAATATATGTGCATTTTTTCTATTTGCTATTTTTGTTCTACTTGAAAGTTTTAAATATTTGTCTCTTGACCTAGTTAAATATACCTTGAACCCTTTTTTTGTTAGTTCTTTTTTTACATACTTACTAATATTTAACACAATATTTTTTTCATATCTTCTATTTTTTCCAACAGCACCTGGATCTTTTCCACCATGACCAGGGTCAATTACAATAACTTTATTTGATGTTTCAAAAAGATTTGATGGTAATAATTTTACTTTTTCTTTTATCTTTTGTTTTGTATATTTCTTACTTTTAATAGGGGTGTCTAATATTTTTATTATAATCTGTTTTTTATTTATAATATATATTGTTTTTGGGTTTTTTTTAGATCTAAGTGATATACGAATATTTTTCTTAGCTGTTTGTTTTACAATTGTTTTATTTACTGCTTTAAAATACAATTTTGTAGGTTTGGTATATTTATATGAACCTTTTATATCAAAATAGTCATAATGATATATTTTTGTTTTATCTTCTGAAAATTTTATAAAATTTTTATTTATATTATTGTAAAAATCTATAATAATACTATTTTTTGTTTGTTTAATAGATTTAATAGTAAATTTTTCTTTTATTACAAATTTAGTTTTTACAGGTTTATGTACAGAAGTTGTTTTGTCTAGTCTATTTAATTCTCTTTTATATTTTAAAGTATTTATATTTATTTTATCACCATATCGGATGATTTTTTTTAGATATTCTATCTCTTTTTCTTTATTATTTGACATTATTGCCCCAAGATAAAGTTTTTTAGTTATTTTAAATTTATCTTGATAATAATTTGAGGATATAGCATGTAGTGATTGAAATGATAGAGATACAAATAATAATATCTTAAATATATCTCTAAAACTTTTTATTTTCAAGTTATTCGCCTAAAGTTAGTTTTTCCATTAATTCTTTAACACTAATAAGCTTATCAAGTTTATATCCATTTGCACCTGTAAAAAATAAACCTGTTTCTAAGTTTCCTTTATAAGCATCACTTAAACTATCTGCAATACAATATCCAACTTCTCTGGCTTCTATACCTCTTTTACAAGGAGCAACACAGTTACTTGCACAGGCTATTTTAGGTGCAGTCCCATCTTCAATTGTTTTTTGCAAATTTGTTATTACTCCACGTGCAGGAAGACCTACTGGAGATTTTATAAGTTTTATATCATTTTCATTTGCATTGATTAAAACATTTTTTAGGTTTTCATGTGCGTCACACTCAAAAGTACCAATAAATCTAGTTGCCATTTGAACACCATCACAACCCATATCGATAAACTTTTCAATATCATTTTTATCCCAAATTCCACCAGCTGCTATTATTGGGAAATCTCCCCATTTTTTTGCTTCTTCAATTACAGAAGGTAAGATATTTTCTAACTGATACTCCTCTTGTAAACATTGTTCATAAGTGAAACCTTGATGACCTCCACTTTTTGGACCTTCAACTATAATTGCATCAGGAACTTTGTCATATCTTTTCCATCTTTTACAAATAATTTTTAAAGCTTTTGCAGAAGATACAATAGGGATAAGTGCTACATCTGGATAATCAGCAGCAAATTCAGGCATATTTGTTGGTAGTCCTGCACCAGTAATAATAATATCGATACCAGCTTCACAAACATCTTTTACAATATTTCCATAATCACAACTAGCATACAAAATATTAACAGCAAGTGGAGCCTCACCAGATATTTTTCTTGCATTTTTAATAATTGCTTTAGTTGCATTGCTATTATAAAAGTTGTGTGCTTCTACTGGTCTTCCAGTTTTTGACATTTTATCAGAGTATTTACCATCTTCATAGTATCCAGTTCCAACTGCACTAACAACTCCTAGTCCACCCTCTTTAGATACATTTCCAGCAAGCTGATCCCAACTTATTCCAACACCCATGCCACCTTGTACGATTGGCTTTTCAATTGTGTATTTTCCTATTTGTAATGGTTTCATTGTATCTCCTTTTATGTTACTATGATTTTAACAAAATTCTTTTTACCTTTTTGTAAAACGAACTCGCCTGTAGTTAATATTAGTTTATCATCTTCTACTTTTACTTTGTCAAGCTTTACAGCTCCACCTTTTATATCTCTTCTTCCTTGCGATGTTGAAGGTACTAAAGAACAATCTACTAAAGCTTGTAATATTCCAGTTCCAGCGTTTAATATAAACTCTTTCATATCTGTAGGAATATCTTTTTTTGCAAAAATTTTAGTAAATTCATCTCTTGCAATTCCACCTGCACCATCTCCATGAAATCTATCAACAATTTCCATTGCTAACATATCTTTTATTTTTTTTGGGTGTAAAGATTTATCTTTTACTCCAGCTTTTAACTCTTCGATAGTTTTTAAACTTTTTGTTGATAAAAGTTCAAAGTATCTCCACATAAGTTCATCAGAGATACTTAAGATTTTTCCAAACATATCATTTGCTTCATCAGTTACACCAATATAGTTTCCTAATGATTTTGACATCTTTTGTACACCATCAAGACCCTCTAAAATTGGCATCATTAAAACAACTTGTTGTTTTTTTACATTATAAGATTTTTGAAGTTGTCTTCCCATAAGTAGATTAAACTTTTGGTCAGTTCCACCAATCTCTACGTCAGATTTTAAATGTACAGAATCATAACCTTGTAGAAGTGGATAAGTAAACTCATGGATAGCTATATCATCTTCATTTTTATATCTTTTTTTAAAATCATCTCTCTCTAGCATCCTTGCTACAGTTCGTTTTGACATTAATTCAAGCATATTTAATGGAGTAAGTTTCCCTAACCAATCATTGTTGTAAACAATATTTGTTTTAGATTTATCTAAAATCTTAAATGCTTGTGTAGTATAACTAGATATATTTTTATCTATTTGTTCTCTTGTTAGTACTTTTCTTGTAGCACTCTTACCTGTTGGGTCTCCAATAGTAGCAGTAAAATCTCCAATCAAAAACTGAACTATAGCTCCATATTCTTGAAAAGTTCTAAGTTTTTGAAGTAAAACAGTGTGCCCTAAATGTAAATCAGGAGCAGTTGGATCAAAACCAGCTTTTACAAAGTATGTTTCACCATTTTCATAATAGTTTCTAATAAGCTTTTCAAGTCTTACTTCATCGATTATTTCAGCTGATCCTCTGTTTATCTCTTTAATTGCTTCATTTATTTTAATATCTAATTCTATATTTTTATCCATATATATTTAACCTTTAAATTTTTACTTGTAAGCATCTGATGATAAATAAAACTCTATCACTTTTGTTTTTTGCTCACAAAAAGATCTTACTTTTTCTTTATTATCATTTTTTATTTCAAAATCAATTGTACAGTATTGATTTGTTGCATATTTATCTTTACCATATTCAACTAATAAAATTGTTGCTTCATGGTCAACAGATAGATAAGTTAATAACCTTGCTAACTCACCTCTTATATTTGGTAAACTAACAACCATTTTATATGCATAAAATTTATCTTTGACCCAATCACAAAATAACATTTGTTGATGTTTTTTAATTTTTTTATATGCTGTTTCACACATTTTATGGTGAATAATAACTTCTTTGCCATCTTTTAGTGCAACTATATCATCGCCAAATTTTGGATGACAACAATGGTCAAATGATACTGAATTTATACTAAAATTTGAATATATTAAAACATTATCAAATTTAATCTGTTTTAGACTTAAATTTTGTATTTTAAACCTAGCAATTAAACCTTCTCTTTGCCTAACAAATTTTTGTATATTTTTCTTTACATGTTTTAAATGATCAAGGTTATAGACAATCTTTTTAATATTAGGTATTTTAATACCTTTTATATTTTCAAGTAAATCTATTTTATATCTTGAAAATATTGTGTTTATTATATTTTTACTTGAAAGTTCATCAATATGATTTAATCTATTGTGACAAAGAACTTTTATAGATTTTTTTGCTTTAGTTGTTTTTACCATATCTGACCAAGTACATCTAGGTACGATATGATTTCTTGTCAAAATTGAAATAATATCTCCACTTTTTAGTTGACTCAATAGTGGTTTTTTTACTTTATTTATTATTGCTTCAATTGAGTGATTGCCAACATCAGTGTGAATAGCATAGGCAAAATCAAAAGCTGTAGCACCCCTAGGAAGTGTGAAAATATCACCTTTTGGTGAGTATACAATAATATCTTCACTGTATAAGTCTTGTTTAGCATCATCATAAAATTCTTCAATATTTACATCATTTGCAGCTAAAGATTCAAGCCAATCTAAGTTAGGTGTTTTAGAACTGTTATCTCCATTTTTATATTTCCAATGAGCAGCTACACCAAATTCAGCAACTTTATGCATATCAAATGTTCTTATTTGAACTTCGAAAATTTTAGAATTTGAAAATACTGTTGAATGAATTGTTTGGTAACCATTCTCTTTAGGTACAGAGATATAATCCTTTAATCTTGCAATTAATGGTTTATAGTTAGTATGTATAATACCAAGTATTTTATAACAATCTAAAGGATTATTAGCTAAAATACGTATAGCATATAAATCAAGAACTTCATCTATACTTACACCTTTTCTTTGCATTTTAAGATAGATAGAGTAGTGATGTTTGATTCTACTAAATATTTGAACATCTGTATCTAAGTATCCATTTTGTTCTAGTACTTTTTTTATATTAGTTAAAAAATCATTTAAAGTAAGTTGGATTTTTTGTTGAAACTCTTGAAGGTGTTTATCTATTTTTTCATATTCATCAATATATAAATATGAGAATGATAAATCTTCTAAAATATTCTTTATAGTAGATATACCTAATCTATGAGCAATAGGTGCATATACCACTAGTGTCTCTTCTGAAATTCTTTTTTGTTTTTCAACTTTTAGAGCATCTAGCGTTAGCATATTATGTACCCTATCACATAGTTTTACAACCATTACTCTTACATCATCTATAGATGCAATAAGCATTTTTCTAAAAGTTAAAGCTGATGATAAAAGTTTTTTATTATCAGTTGATGATGGAAACTCATGTTCTCTTATCTCTACTATTTTGGTCAATCCATCAACAATGTGAGCTACATCTTTACCAAATAGTTGCTCAATCTCATCTATTGTTGTTTCTGTATCTTCAACAACATCATGTAACAGTGCTGATATAACCATGGATTCATCATTACAAAAGTATGCAGTGATTGATGCTACTAAAATAGGGTGAACTACATAAGGTTCACCACTTTTACGAAATTGTTCTTTATGTGATTTAATTGAAAAATCTAGTGCTTTTTCAACCTCTTTATTGAAAGCGTATTGAGATTTTAAAAAAACAATAGCATCATCAATTGTACTGATAGATTTAATTGTTTCTAAAATTTGATTCAAATTATTACAATACTATTTTAGTTTTCTTCGAAACCATCAATTTGTAATAAACCAGAAGAAATCTCTTTAATTGCAATATCAGTATATTTCATATTTTTAGTTTCATTATTTTCAAGTAATGGTTTTGCACCTTTACTTAACTCATCAGCTCTTTGTCCAACTGCTACAGATAAAATATATCTATCGTTACCAACTCTTTTTAATGCTTGTGCTAATATCTCTTCTAATCTCATAATTTATTTCCTTTTTTATTTTACTATTGAACATTGAGAATAATCACCATTAATGATGTTTAATAAATTCCCTTTTTTATTCATATTTGCAACAATGATTGGTAATCCATTGTCTTTTGCTAGTGCAATTGCTGTATCATCCATAACTTTAATATGATCTTTTAATGCATCATCATAACTAACAGTATCAAGTTTAACTGCATCGTCAAATTTTGCAGGGTCTTTATCAAAAACTCCATCAACTTTTGTTGCTTTTATAACTAAACTTGATTCTATCTCTGTTGCTCTTAATATAGCCGCTGTATCTGTTGTAAAGAAAGGGTTTCCTGTACCTGCACTAAAGATTACAACTCTACCTTTTTCTAAATGTCTTTTTGCACGTCTAACAACAAATGATTCTGCAATTTGTTCCATTTTAATAGCAGTTTGAAGTCTTGCTTCAATACCAATATGTTCTAATGCTTCTTGCATAGCTATACCGTTTACAACAGTTGCTAACATACCCATATAGTCACCACTAGTTCTTTTTATAATACCATCAGCTGCAGCACTAACACCACGTATTATATTTCCACCACCAATTACAATACCAACTTCTATATTGTTATCAATTAATTGTTTAATCTCATGTGCAATATAGTCTAGTATTTTTGTGTCAATTCCATAACCATTATCTCCAGCTAAAGCTTCACCTGAAAATTTTACAAGGACTCTTTTATTCATAATTACTTCCTTACTATTTTGGAAATAATATCTAAAATAGTATTAGAATTTGGTTAATTGTAAATTTATAAATTTAATGATAAACTTATCGTATAAGGAAACTCTCATGAAAATAGTACATATTTTATTATTACAGTTTTTATTATCAGTTGGTGTTTTTGCACAAAGTGAAGATTCTAATGTAGATTGTTTATTATTAGAGGATGAAAATTCTATTATTTGTAAATATACAACAAGTAGGGTAAATCATGATAAAAATATAACTTTTAATTGGATTGATCCAAATGGATTAATAAGCCGAACTAGAGATATGATACTGCCAATTGGTCACGGTTCAATATATGATTATAGATATAAAAGTGGACGTTTACAAGGAACTTGGACGTTTAAAGTTATTGATGGAACGCATGAGCATTCAACAACTTTTATTATTAAGTAGTCTATAATAGAATCAATAGCTATAATAGGTGCAGGTGCATCTGGACTTATATCATCAATCTTTTTAGCTTCTAAAAATATCAAAGTATCATTATACGAGTCAAGTAATAAAGTTGGAAAAAAATTATTAGCAACTGGAAATGGACGTTGTAATATAACTAATCAAAATATATCTTTAGATAATTTTTATAGTTTAAATAATAGTTTTGCTTCATATGCTTTAGAAGAATTTACATATGAAAAATGCAAAGCTTTTTTTAGAAGTTTAGGCTTAGAATTTTCATTTGGACAAGAGGGTCGTGTATATCCTATGTCTTTGCAAGCTTCAAGTGTTGTTGATATACTAGAACATGAAGCGTTAAAATTAGGTGTAAAACTTTATCTAAATTGTAAAGTTGAGACTTTAGAGTTTCAAAATAATAAATATATAATAAACTCAAAAGATAACTACTCTAAAGTTATAATTTCTACAGGAAGTATAGCTATGCCAAAACTTGGTTCATCAGATTGTGGATATATTTTTGGAAAAAAATTTGGACATAAGCTTATCGATCCATTTGCATCATTAGTTCAGCTTGTAAGTAGTAATAAAAATTTAGAGATGATAACAGGTGTTAAAATAGATGGTTTAGTAAATGGTAAACAAGGCGATGTTTTGTTTACAAAATATGGTGTTTCAGGTTCTGCTATACTTGATATAAGTAGAGAAATATCATCAAAACTACAAAATCAAAAAAGTATAAAGATTACAATAGATACAATGCCAAATTTTACAAAAAATGAGTTGTTGGATTTATTTAATAGAAGCTTAACAAAAACAAATGAAAAAGATATTGTTATGTGGTTAAATGGATTTATGAATAAAAAGCTTGCAAAATATATTGTTCTAAATTCTAATATTAAATCAAATATAAAATATATCAAGTTTTTATCAAAACAAGATATAGAATCTCTTATAAATCAAATAAAAAATCTTGAGTTTAATATAATTGATACAAAAGGTTTTGAGACGTGTGAAGTGTGTGCTGGTGGTATAGATACTAAGCAAGTAGATTCAAAAACAATGGAATCAAAACTACAAAAAGGTTTGTATTTTACTGGTGAAGTTTTAGATGTTGATGGAGATTGTGGTGGATATAATTTACATTGGGCGTGGGCTAGTGGATATTTAGCCTCTTTTGATATAATAAATAAAAATAAAAAAGGTTAAATGAGATGAAACAAATATTATTAATAACAACGGCAATTATAGTTTTATTTAGTGGATGTGCGATGACATCAGTAAAATATAATGGTAAGACCAACGAAGCAAATGAGAATAAACAATATATAGAACATTCAGAATGTAGATATTTAGTTGGTCCATTTAATACTAGTGATGATTTAGTAATAGAAGATGTTATAAAAAATACAATAGAAAAAGGGAATGAACAAGGTATGTATGGAAACACTTTAGTAAATGTTGATATACAAGAGGGTGGTTTTTCAGGAATTGTGTTTAATGAATTATGTTTATATGTCAAAGGTAATATAATATATACAGAAGATTTATAAAAATAGTAAAAAATAGAAAAAGGGTGTAGTATGAATATTGATAAATTAATCAAAGGTAACAAAAAGTTTAAAGATTCAAACTTTCCAAAACTCGAAGGTAAATTTGAGGACTTGGTTGTAAATGGTCAAAAACCTACAGTTTTATTTATAGGTTGTAGTGATAGTAGAGTTGTACCTGATTTAATTGTAGATAGTAAACCTGGTGATATGTTTATTCTAAGAAACATTGGAAACTTTGTACCACCATATAAAAGTGATACAGATTTTCATGGGAGTAGTGCTGCTATTGAGTATGCTGTAAGTGTATTAAATGTTGAAGATATTATTGTTTGTGGACATAGTCATTGTGGTGCTTGTGCATCTTTATATCAGGACTTAAGTAATGAACCGCATCTTCAACATGTAAAAAAATGGTTAGAGTTAGGACATAAAGCAAAAGAGTATACTCTTTTAGCAAATCCCAATAGAGATGATAAAGAGGTAATTTTAAGAACTACAGAAAGAGTATCTATAAAACATCAGCTAGAAAATCTTTTAACATATCCAGAAATTTTTAGAAAAGTAAAATCAGGTGAACTAGATATTCATGGTTGGTATTATAAAATTGAGGATGGGAGTATAGAATACTATGATGGAGAAAGTTGTGATTTTAAACTTTTAGGTGATAACTAAATATGTTTAGAGGCTTATCTACAGAACAAGCCCCACCAATTAGTGTGCCTTTTAGATTTTTTCTAACTGCTCCTATTTTTGCAATATTAATAGCAATAGTTTTTTTTCAATACCCAAGTGATGTGATTTTTAATAGATATTCAAATGTTGCTATAGCTATAACTCATCTTTTTACTTTGGGAATAATGTCAATGATAATGTTGGGTGCTTTACAACAGATGTTACCTGTTTTAGCAGGAGTTGTTATCAAAAAGCCACTAATATTTGCAAATGTAGTACATATCACACTAACACTTGGAACACTTGGATTAAGTGGAGGTTTTTTGTACTCACTTGATAGTTTATTAATTGTAGGTGCGATACTATTAACTATATCTTTTAGTTTCTTTTTATTTACAGTTGCCTCTCTATTATTTAAAGTTAAATATTTAACTAGCACAGTTAACGCAATGAAAATATTTATAATAGCAAGTGCAATAACTGTTTTTATAGGTTTATATTTAGTAGGTGCACATATCACATCTTCTGTATCATCTATACATTATAGTATTGTAAATATTCATATAGTTTTTGCACTATTTGGATTTGCTTTTATATTGATTATGGGTGTTGCATTTCAAGTTATACCAATGTTTTATGTTGCAAGGGATTTTCCAAAAGATATTCAAAACAAGTTTCCAAGAGTTGTATTTGGAATGTTGATTTTGTTTGGAGTTTTTAGTTTAATTAAAATGGATACTCAGGCAATAATTTATATATTAAGTGTGATGGCAATTATATTTGCTTATTATTCATTTCAAAGTTTAAATAATAGAAGAAGACCAGTTTTTGATATAACTCTTTGGTACTGGAAACTATCAATGGGTAGCTTAATAGTATCAATGTTTATGTTAATATCAGATATTAATATTTATGCTACAACAATAGTTATAGTTTTTGGATTTTTATATTCTGTATTACAGGGTATGATTTATAAGATAGTACCATTTTTATCATGGTTTCATTTAAGTAGTCGTGGGCATTTTGATATA
>JAYEPG010000242.1:0-19594 GCA_034723795.1 Campylobacterota bacterium | reverse complement strand
AACTCTTATGATGCAAATGTAATATTTTCCAAAACAGATTTAAAAGGTTATATCACGCATGCAAGTGATGCATTTTGTAGAATATCTGGATATACAAGAGAAGAATTAATTGGTGAAAACCACAATATAATTAGGCATCCTGATATGAGTAAAGAGTTCTTTAGGGATTTATGGGTTAGTTTAAAAGCAGAAAAAAATGTAACGGCAGAGGTTAAAAATCTAAAAAAAGATGGTAGTTACTATTGGGTTGTTTCAAATTTCGCACCAACTTACGACACTAATGGTAAACATATAGGATATAGTGCAGTAAGACAAGAGATTACACATAGAAAAGAGGTAGAGTTTTTACAAAAAGAGATAGAAGATACACAAAAAGAGGTTGTATTTACTATGGGTGCTATTGGTGAAAGCAGAAGTAAAGAGACTGGAAACCATGTAAAAAGAGTTGCTGAGTATTCAAAAATAATGGCTTTATATTATGGATTGAAACCTAGTGATGCAGAGATGTTAAAACAAGCTAGTCCTATGCATGATATTGGCAAAGTTGGAATTCCAGATTCTATTTTAAATAAACCAGGAAGATTAACACAAGAAGAGCGAGAAACTATGAATGTCCATGCCTCTTTGGGTTATGATATGTTAAAAGTTTCAACTAGACCACTACTGAAAATGGCAGCAACTATTGCACATGAACACCATGAAAAATGGGATGGTACAGGTTATCCAAATAAACTCCACGGTGAAGATATTAGTATATATGGGAGGATAACAGCACTTGCAGATGTATTTGATGCACTAGGAAGTGATAGATGTTATAAAAAAGCTTGGGATGATGAAAAAATATTCAATCTATTTAAAGAGGAACGAGCGAAACATTTTGATCCAAAACTAGTAGATATATTTTTTGATAATCTAGAAGAATTTTTAAAAATAAGAGATACTTTTAAAGATACTTGATTTTTTAGAAATAAACTTTTATCTGCGATTTCCAATAAAAATGGTATACTCTACTCTATAAATAAAATAAAGGGTATCCCATCATATTATATAAAAAAACATTATTAGAACAATTTCAACTATTTTGTAAAAAAAACAAACCAAAAACACTAGAAGAAGCTGTAAACTTCTTTGCTGTTTTTGGCGGACTAGATATATATGTAGATATGTCACTAACGCTTGATGAAGCAATCGAAAAATATATTTTAAATAAATATAAATACTTAAGAAATGATGTAAATGAACTTACAAGAGGCGAGTTACTTTACAGTACTATATTAACTGGTCTTGCTATTGGAGATAGACGAACAAACTCTGCATTTAAAAAAGCAAAAGTATCTTTTGATGATGGTATTGAAAAGATTGATGAGTTATGTGATTTAAAAGTTCTTAAGCTTGAAAAATCATTGCAAAAGCTTTCCTCTTTAGATGACCAATATACGGTATCAGAAAAACTTCTATTTACTACACCATTTACAAGATTTTGGTTTGCATTTATATCTCCAATTTTTAAAGGGATAAAAGAGGGTAACTACGAAGAGTTCAATAAAAAATATGAGAATAGAAAAGGTGAGTTTACAAACCTAGTTTTTGAACAACTTTCACACGAACTTATTAAAGATTCTATAGGTGAAAAAAATATAAAACAGATTGGTAGATATTGGGATGATGATTTAGATATTGATCTACTTGTACGAACTAAAGATGGTAAAACTATAGCTGGAGTTTGTAAATATACAAATTCAAAAATTAAAAAAAGTGAACTGACTTTATTAAAGCAAAAATGTAAAGATGTAAAAATAGATGTTGATATGTTTGTGATGTTTTCTAAAAAAGGTTATAGTACAGAATTAAAATCTTTAAAAGGTGATAGTTTAAAACTATTTACAGTAAAAAGTTTAAATCAATTGATTTAAACTTTATTTTATCTTATCTCTTGGGATAAACTCTAAAACTGTTGCATTGATACAAAATCTTCTTTTCCCATCTGCTCTTGGAAAAACATGCCCTAGGTGTATGCCACTTTTTTTTGCTAATACTTCAACTCTATTCATCCCATAACTATAATCTTTTTTTTCTATAGTTGAACCATCAACTGCTTTATAAAAACTAAGCCATCCTGTTTTTGAGTTAAATCTATCTTTAGTATCAAAAAGTATATCGCCCGATAATTTATCTACAAATACCCCATCAGGTGTATTTTTAAATATATCATACTGTTTGCAAAATCTGTTATCTGTACCTTTATTAAATGCAACATTATAACTTTCAGAATTTTTACCTAATTTAAAATCTCCTAATGTTTTATAAAAACTTTTCTTATCCATAAAACCTCTATGAGCTATTGTCTCTATTGCATTTTGAATAAATAGTATAGTGGGTGTTGCAAAAAGTTTTGTTTTTATATCAAACCCTTTTAAATCTTTTGCTTCTACAGTTCGAAGTGGAATAGTACCATTGTATGATGAACTTACCTCTTTTTCAAACTTCTCACAATATGGGCAAAAAGATTCAGATTTTATTACTATTATCTCTTTTCCACCAAGAGGAACAACACTATTATCTTTTTTTACTTCTTTATTAAACTTTACCCCTGTGCTATGGTTTGGACAATATCCATTTGGATTATTTTTTAAATAATCTTGATGATAATTTTCAGCATTCCAAAATGTTGTAAGTTTAGTAATTGGCGTAACAATATTCCCAAATCCATTTTTGCTTAATAACTCTTGATAAATATCTTTTGTAGAGTTTGCTTGATTTTTTTGATTTTCATTTGTATAAAAGATTACACTTCTATAGTTGTTTCCTATATCATTACCTTGTCTATTTAATTGAGTTGGATCATGTATCTCCCAAAACGATTTAATTAGTTTTTTAGCTGTTACTTTACTATTGTCAAATTTTACTTTTACTGCTTCTGTATGGTTTATGATTTTACTATTAGTTTTTAAGTTTCTATACTTTAAAACATCTTTATATGTTGGATTGTTGTAGTTACCACCTGTATATCCAGACTTCACATCTATAACGCCATCAATATTTTCAAAATGTTTTTCCACACCCCAAAAACAGCCAGCTGCAAATACTATTTCTACTATCATCTGATCCCCCTCTTTAGTTTGTTCTTTTTAAAATAGTATAACTATATCTTTAATTAAAACTTTTATATAATAATTATTTATATCATTTATCCTAAGTAGAAGTATTATTGTTAGATAATTTTATAATAAAAATATTAAAAAAGGATAAGTGATGAGACAGTATGAAACATATAGATGTAACAAATGTGGCAATATAGTTGAAGTTCAAAAAGTAGGTGGAGGGGAACTTCATTGTTGTGGGCAAGCTATGCAGAACACTACTGAAAACTTAACTTTAGTAAATCTAAACAAAGCATTTGCAGGTGAATCACAAGCAAGAAATAAGTATGAATATTTTGCAAAAGTTGCTCAAAAAGAGGGGTATAGAGATATAGCAGAACATTTTCAACGAGCTGCAAACAATGAAAAAATTCATGCAAAATTAGAATTATCTTTAAATAATAGGATGGTTTCAAATAGTGATAATAACTTTGGAGATACAAAAGAAAACCTTCAAATTGCTATAGATGGTGAATCATATGAAAATACAACTATGTATCCAGACTTTGCCAAAATAGCAAAAGATGAAGGATATGAGGAAGCTTATACTTTATTTACAGGGATTGGTAAAGTTGAAATTGAACATGAAAAAATGTATAGAATGCTTTTAGCTAGACTTGAAAACAACGAAGAGTTTAGAAGTGAAGATTGTGAAGAAGCATGGATTTGTGAGGTATGTGGACATATTCATTATGGAAAAAAAGCTTTGAAAACCTGTCCAGTTTGTAAGCATGGTCAAGAGTATCAATCTAGGTATAATACTAAAAAATAGTTTTTAGTTTGATATTTCAAGAGTAGGGTAACTTACTCTTGTATATCTTATATAAACTCTTCAGATACAGTTTCACCAAACTCCCAGAATAGTTTTTTAATAATTCTTTTATCTTTTATCTTACTTTCAAATTCATCATAGTCATCATTAAATCTTTCAATATATCTAAAAACTTCAGCAAGTATAGACTCTCTATCTATATCTTTGCTTTTTGTATTTAGAGCTGCTTTTAAAATAGCTTGGTCAAACATTTGTGTTTTTTTCAATATATTTATATCATATCTAACTGCGTTTGATACATACTCAATATCACTATGAAAGTTTTCACATAGGTTATCAAAACATCCTAGTTTACTTACAAATCTCTTATCACTTAATAAAGATCTATCTATATATCTAAGTGCTTTTTGTTTTAAACTTTTATCATATAGTAAATTCATCAAATCAATAATAAAGTACTTATTTCTTTTTAAATTTGTTGCAAATCTAAGGTTTTCAATATTTCTAGTTGTTGCCATAAGTGAAATCTCATGATCCAATCTAAATGATTCAGGCATATGTTCTAAAATAGGAGCGTGATATTTAGACTCATCCAAACCTACCTCTTTCATCGCTGCAATTAATGCTAATTCTCTACTAGCTTTTAACTTTTGTCCTATGAATATATATGATCTGTTATATTTTTCAATTGCTCTTTTTGCAAATTCAAAATCTTCTAAAATTTTAGAATTTGTCATTTTTAAAATATCATCACCTAAGTTATGCTCTTGAACTTGATAGTTCCACATATCTTTTTTAGCTTGATTTTCAGCTGATACATTTCCTGATGATATACCTAAAAGTTGAGTAATTACCCGCTTATTATTAAAGTGATCAGGGTGAATTGCTTGTAATAATAAGTTTTTATCTTTCCAATATTGTACATTTCCAAATATAGTATTTATTATAGTTTTCATTAAAGTCCTACTGTATCATTAGATTTTAGATGTTTTATAAAAATATTATACTATAATCATCTTTATGTTTACAGGACTTATAAGAGAGATGGCAGAAGTTACAAGCTTTGCCAATAATATTTTAACTTTAAAAGCGGATTATTCTCCTAAAATAGGGGATAGTATTGCTATAAATGGTGCATGTTTAACTGCAATTAAGATTAGTGATAACACATTTAGTGTTGAGTTATCACCAGAATCACAAAAAACTTTAGCAATGGAAAACTATAGCGGTTTAGTCCATATGGAACCAGCTATGATGATGGGGGATAGATTTGAAGGACATATTGTCCAAGGACATGTTGACTGCATAGGGGAAATTTCTGAAATAAGAGATAATGGAAACTCAACAGATTTTTTTGTTAAAATTCCAAAAGAGTATTTAAAATTTGTAATACAAAAAGGTTCAATAACAGTTGACGGAATAAGTTTAACAGTTAATGATGTTTTAAAAGATTCTTTTAGGCTTACAATTATACCTCATACTATAGAAAATACTTTATTTAAAAGTTATCAAGTAAATAGTAAAGTAAATATTGAAACAGATATGTTTGCTAGATATATTTTTAATATGTTTAAAAAAGATGATAAAAGTGAAGATTTATCGTGGGATACTGTAGATAAAATAATGGCTAATTATTAGATTAAGGTGAGGTTTTAAATAACTTTAAAATCTCTTTTTACTTGATCAATTACAATTTTCATCTTTTCTATTATATCTTTACCTTCAATATGTTCTTTTAGTTTATCAAGATTTTTTAGCATAGGGCTAAACTGTTTGATTGCAGGATCTGGTATAGTTAATCCACTTTTAACATTTGCCCCAAGTTCAATAAATAATAATACTAGCTTTTGGCTTCCTAAAAGTGCAGCATAAGTAATAGGTAAAATACCATAGTTATCAGGAATATTTACAATATTCTGATTTATTAAATGTAAACGTCGTATAACTCTTGTTTTATCATGCCAAACGGCTGTATGTATAACACTCCTACCTAAGTTATCAGTTATATTATAATCAAACAGTACAACTTGTGTTAATATGTCAAAAAGTGATAAATTACAATTAGTACCTAGAATTTTATGAACAATTGCATGTCCTGTATCATCTTGATAGTTGTGGTCCAGTTTTGAACTTATTAACATGCTAATATTATTTTGGAACTCTATATCTGTATTATCATCTTCAAAAACTTTTAAAACATATTCAAAAAATACATTGTGATGTAAGATATTTAGGCTTTGAATATTAAGACCATTTTTTATATATAGTTTAAATAACGGAAAGTGATCATTTAATAGAGGCTCAAAAAACAATGGACTTCCTGTTGAGTCTAAAAAGTTTAAATCCTCTTTATTATGTTCAAGTAACTCTTTAAGCACTAACATATATTGACCCTCTTTTGTAATAAGTGACAAAATATATTTATTAGTCATAACTTTTTTATTGTGAGTGTGTAAAATAATATTATTTAATATCTCGTATAGAGTTTGATTGTTTTCATCTTTTAAGATGGCATTTGCTTTATATTTTAGTAATAAAATTAATGTATCTATGCTATTTACACCTTGATAAGCGGTATAGTTTAGTACAGTTTGTAATCTATTATTTTGAATATTTGGATTTACTCCCGCAGATAATAAAAATGCAACTAACTCTTGGTCAAGAACTCTAACTGCTCTAAATAAAGCCGTTTCGTTATTTTCATCAATAGCGTTTGTATCAATTCCATGTAAAAGAACTTTTTTAGACATCTCAAATAAATTTTTTCGTCTCTCTTTTTCATCGTCAGATAATTTAACGGTCGTAGCTATAAGTTCCATTAAAATTGTATTTTCATTTGCTACTCTTGAGTTTATGTCAGCACCTTGTTTTATAGCACTACTAACTAAAGGATACCCATCCATACCTCTTAATGCAGTATTACAAAGATAAGTTTCGCCATCTTTATTTTGTAAAGTTACATCAG
Source organism: Campylobacterota bacterium (assembly GCA_034723795.1). Classification (GTDB taxonomy): domain Bacteria; phylum Campylobacterota; class Campylobacteria; order Campylobacterales; family Arcobacteraceae; genus JAIOSF01. The sequence goes on along the minus strand of JAYEPG010000242.1, from coordinate 12,717 downwards.
CACCAGCTTCAATAAGTTTTAAAGCTTTTGAATCATCCTTTATAACTTCGGAATGATGCATAATACTATTTTCATTTATATCCATGTTGTTTAATTCAATATTATCTAAGGATAGCATGTACTCTAAAAATGAATCATTTCCATATGATAAAGCATCAAAAATAACATTTCTTCCATTTTTATCAACAGAGTTTACATCAGCACCATTTTCTATAAGTATTTTAGCCATATCGTTATAGCCAAGAACAACGGTGTCTTGTAAAAGATTTCTCCCAAAATCATCTTTTTTATTAATATCAATATCACTAACTGATAATATTGTTTTTAAAAGCTGGTGGTTGTTTTTCTCTATAATAATATTTATTGGGCTTTCTTTTATATTATTAAAAAGTTCCACATTGGCATTATTTTTTATCAGCCAAAGAGCAGATTTGAATTTTGATTTAAATAAACAAAGGTGCAGAAAACTATTTCCATCTTTATCTTGATGGTTTATATCAACTTTTTTAGATGAAATAGCATCATCTAAAAATTTTTCATCAAAATCATACTTATATAATTCTTCTAAAAAAGATTGAGTTGTATATATTTCTTTACCAAATAGTTTATTTAACATTTTACTCTACGATACTCCATTTTATAGTTTCACCCGCATACATTGGTACAACTTCCTCTTTAGAAGTTTTATAAATCGAAGGAACAACAAAATCTTTCTCTTCTAATGTTATTGTTTTATTTGCTGGTTTCATATTGTAAATATTACAAGCATTATCACTTACAAATTTTTGAAGATTGTCTAGTTTTCCATTATCATTAAAAAGTTGAGCTAAAACTTGAAGTGCTATTGGTGATGTAAATACACCTGCTGCACATCCACAGTTCTCTTTTGCATGTTTAGGGTGTGGTGCAGAATCGCTCCCAAACATAACTTTAGGATGAGCTTCAAGTGCAACTTTTACTAAAGCATCTCTATCTTCATATCTTTTTGCAATTGGTTTACAAAATAGGTGAGGTTGCAGCATACCACCTGCTACATCATCAAGTGTAATTAAAAGATGGTGTAGAGTAATAGTTGCGTGTAAGTTTTCATATTTGTCTAGCATATCAACAGCATCTTTTGTTGTAATATGTTCCATTATTATTTTTAGTTTAGGAAATGCAATAGCTAACTCTTCATAAACACTCATAAACTCTTTTTCTCTATCCATAACAAAACCGTTTGTTTCACCATGTACACATAATGGAATATTTAAATCTGCCATTGCATTTAAAGTTGGAGCAAGTGCGACTGTATCAATAGACTCAACACCACCTTCACTATTTGTAGTTATCCCTGCTGGATAAAGTTTAATAGCACTTATTTCATCTTTAATAGAATCTAAAAACTCAAAAGTATATGGCTTGAAAAATAGAGTCATAAATGGTTCAAAATTATCATTTGAAGTTGCATTTAAAATTCTTTGTTTATATTCAATAACAGCTTCTTTTGTTGAAACAGGAGGTACAAGATTTGGCATAATAATTGCACCAGCAAATGTAGAAGAACTAAGTGGAGCTACAAGCTCAAGCATATCGTTATCTCTTAAGTGTAAGTGCATATCGAACGGACTGTTTAATGTAATAGTTTTCATATAATTTATTCCTAAATATTTTATTTATGTGTTATTATACCTAAATATCTATTATTTTATTTGAGATGAAGTTAAAATATAAATAAAAATTAGATATAATATAAATAGAAATTATAAACAGGGGTAGATTGATGACCAAATTGTTACAAATAATAGTTATATTTTTTACGTTAAACCTTTCAGCAAATCAGGATATATTTACATCTATTGAAAAAGATTGGATCAATAATAATACAATAAAAGTTGGTGTTGAACAATGGGAACCAGTTGTACATATGAATAAAAACAATACAATAGATGGTATATCAGGGGATATTTTAAAATTAATAATAAAAAAAACAGATTTAAAAGTCGAATATGTCTCTGATGAATGGTCAAATTTATTGAATAATTTTAAAAATAATAATATAGATCTTTTACCTGCGACATATTATACAAATGAAAGAGCAAAATATGGACTTTATACAAAGTCATATTTTAAAATGAAAGAATATATTTATGTAAAGTCATCAAATAATTCAATTAAATCATTTGATGATTTAACATATAAAAAGATTGCAATAATAAAAGATTACGGGACAATACCAAAGATAAAAAAAGCATATCCAACCATAGAAATTATTGAAACAAATAATATGGAAGAGTCGATCAACTTTGTTTTAGATGGTAAAGTTGATGCTTATATTGATGCACAAATTGGTGTAGTAGATTTTTTAAATAAAAATATAGTTGTTGGGATAAAAGGTATTTCTCAAACATCATTTGAAGCTTCTCCTTTACATTTCTTTTTAAATATTAAAAAACCTATTTTACAATCTATTTTAGATAAGTCATTAAGCCTTATCTCTAGTGAAGAGAAAAGTCAAATAGTTTTTAAATGGTTAAACTCTACTAATGATGTTAAAAATAAGTTAAGTCATTTAACACAAGATGAGATACTATATTTAAGATCAAATAATACTATAAAAATGTGTAATAATCCAAACTGGACACCTATAGAGTTTGTAGATGATAATAAACCAAAAGGTATTGCAATAGATGTAATAAATGAATTATCTAAAATGCTAAACGTAACATTTCAGCATGTTCCAACAGATTCATGGAGTCAATCACAACAATATTTAAAAGAAAAAAAATGTGATATTTTACCTGCAGCAACACCTACAAAAAAGCGTAAAGAGTATGCAAGTTTTACAGATACATATCTAGAATATAAACTGGCTATAATAACACAAAATGATAAACCATTTGCTAATAATATAGAATCAATTATATCTAAACCAATGTCAAGAAAAAAAGGTTCAGGTCTTATTAATAAATTAAAAAAAGAGTATCCTACTATTAATATTGTAGAGACCACAGGATATGAAGAGTCTTTAAAGAAGGTCTCTTCTGGAGATGTTTATTATACAATAGCAACAATACCAGTAGCTTCTCACTATATATCCAAGTTTGGTCTATATAACCTTCATATTGCAGGATATATAGATAATCAATTTAATCTTAGTATTGCTTGTAGAGATGATTATAAAATATTAAAAGATATATTAAATAAATCGCTAAAAGAGTTACCAAAAAATTATGTAAAAAAGATAGAAACTAATTGGTCAAATGTACATATAACACAAAAAAACGCTATAAACTACAAGTATCTATTAGAAGTAGTAATTGTATTGTTAATAATTGGAGTATTTTTAGTATATAGACAACATCAAGCAAAGTTACATCATGAAGAGATAGAATTACAAAATCAAAAATTTGAAAAAATGCTAAACTCAACAATGGAGGGAATCTCTCTTATTGAAAATGGGATAATTATTGATATAAATAAAGCTGGATTGGAACTTTATGGGATAAAAGATAAAAATGAGATTGTAGGTTTAAAAGCTTTTGATATGATTGCAGACGAGTCTTTAGATTTAGCTATTCAAAAAGCATCATTAAGTGAATATGACCCTTATGAATTATTTTTATTAAGATATGATGGAAGTAAATATCCAGCACTAATGCAAGCAAGTGAATATAAAACAAAAGATTCTAATATAAGAATTATTACGGTAATTGATTTAACGGTGGTAAAAGAGAAAGAAAAGTTACTTTCACATAGTGGTAAAATGGCACAAATGGGTGAGATGATTGGAAACATTGCACACCAATGGAGACAACCTTTAAGTGTAATAACGACAGCTGCTACAGGTGTTCAAGTAAAAAAAGAGTACAACATACTTACTGATAAAGAGTTAAATAGTTATTTAGAATCAATAATCACAAACGCAAACCATTTATCAGATACGATAGATATATTTAGAAACTTTATTAAAGAGAAAGTTGAATTAAAAGGTGTAGTTATACAAGATAGAATTGATAATGCCTTAGGTATTATTAAAACTAGGTTGGCAAGTAAACATGTGGAACTAATAAATAGAATAAATTATGAAGATAAATTAAGAGTTGTAATTGTTGTAGGTGAACTTTCTCAAGTGATTATAAATATAATAAATAATGCAATAGATGTTTTAGTAGAAAAAGATATAGTAAATAAATGGATTAAAATAGATTTAATAAAAAATGAAAAAACTGTTCTTCTAACAATAGAAGATAACGCAGGGGGAATACCTGAAGATATTTTACCTAAAATATTTGAACCATACTTTACTACAAAACATCAGTCAGTAGGTACAGGAATAGGTTTGTATATGAGTTATGACATCATTGTAAATCATATGCATGGGAACTTATATGCTAAAAATACAAAAAATGGTGCGAAGTTCTTTTTAGAGATACCTATGGAACAAAGGGAATCTAATAGAAGAGAAACGCAAGGTATTTTTTCACCACCAGATAAAAGGGAAAATGATAGACGAAAGCCTAATTACAATATTTTAAGAGATTAAATAGTATAATAAAAGCTTTAATACACAATAAAGAGTTCAAATTTGAAAATTATATTATCGCTTATATTAACAATTAGTTTAGCAGTTGCTTCATATGTACAAGAAGATATTTGGTGGAAGGGTGAAACCTTATTAACATTTTTTGAAAAACATCAAATACCAAAAGAGCTTTATTTTGATCTTTCAAAAACCGATAAAGAGTTATGTTCTGAAATTTATGCGGGTGTAGCGTTTCAAATATTATTTGATGAAGATGCAAGATTAAATCAAGTATTGATACCTATTAGTGAAGAGATGCAGATACATATTGTAAAAAATTATGATAAAACTTTCTCTTTAGATATTATACCTATAGAGTTTCAAGAGGTATCTCAAACTATTGCAATCCCTATTGAAAATTCGCCTTATCAAGATATTGTAAAAAATACAGGAAATAAAGCGTTAGCAAATGAGTTTATGTTGGCATTTAAAAAATCAGTAAATTTTAGAAAACTTCAAAAGGGTGATATAGTTTCAATCAAGTTTAATCAAAAAATTAGACAAGGTAAGTATTTTGGTACACCTGAAATATTTGGTGCATTTGTACAAATACGTGGTAGAAATAATTATATATTTCAAAACCCTGACAACAATAGATTTTATGATGAAAAAGGGAAAAGTCTTACAAGTGTATTTTTAAAAGTACCACTTAGATATAAAAGAATATCAAGTAAGTTTACATATAAAAGATGGCATCCTATTTTAAAAAGATATAGAGCCCATTTAGGTGTTGATTATGCAGCTCCTACAGGGAGAAAAGTTTTTGCTACTGCGGATGGAAAAGTAATCCATAAAGGTAGAAAAGGTGGATATGGTAAAACAGTTATAATTCGTCATAAAAGTGGATATAAATCTTTATATGCACATCTAAATAGCTATGCAAGACCAAAAGTTGGTTCTTGGGTAAAACAGGGGACATTTATTGGGCGTGTAGGTAGCACTGGTAGAAGTACTGGACCACATTTACATTTTGGTTTATATAAAAATGGACGTGCTGTAAATCCACAAAAAGTTATATCTATAACAAAGTCAAAACTTAGTGGTAAAAAAAGAAAAGAGTATATGAAAATAGTAAAAACAGTTAAAAATGATCTAATAGCAAGTGCTAAAGATTTGAAAACTCCAATGAAACTTGAAAAGTTTGAATTAACATATAAAATACAATAGAGGATAAATGATGAATAATGTAGATATTCAGGACTTATTAGATAACTTAGCTGATCATCATGCTTCTGATATTGCACTTCATTTAAAAAAATTAAAAAAACAAGATAAAGAACTATTTTATGAGTTACTGCATAAAATACCAGATGAATATCTTGGTGAAGTTTTACTAGAGCTTCCTGAATCACTTAGAGATAAAGCATACAACTCATTATCAAATACCCAAATCACACAAGCACTTGAAGAGTTAGAAACTGATGATGCAACAGATATTATTCAAGATTTAGAAGATTTAGATGAGAAAAAAGCTGATGATATTTTAAAATCACTTGACCAAGATGACCAAGATGATATTAACTGGCTTAAAAAGTATGACGAAGATGAAGCTGGTGCGTATATGCAGATTGAGCTTTTTAGTGCTAATATATCTGAAACTATACAAGAATCAATAAATAATCTAAAAAAATTAAAAGCAAATGATGATTTAGAAAATGTACATCAGGTTTTTATAGTAGATGATGAGATGACGCTTGTAGCATCTATAGCACTTGAAGATTTACTTACATATGAATTTAGTTTAACATATAAAGAGTTATTAGACCAAGATACCCAAAATAGATATAAACCTATACGCGTAGTTGGTGATGATGATATTGATGAGGTTGTACAGCAGTTTGAAAAATATAATTTATCAGTTGTTGCAGTTACGGGATATAAAAATAGACTTTTAGGAAGAATTACATCTGATGATATTTTAGATGTTGTAGAACAAAGTGCAACCGAGCAGATGTATCAACTAGCTGGTGTAGATGATGAGTTTGAGCAAGAAGAAGAGGTACTTCAAACTGGTAAAAAAAGAGCCTCTTGGTTATTTATAAATCTCCTTACAGCTATATTAGCTTCGTTGGTTATTGGCTTATATGATGATGTTTTAAAAGAGTTTATCGCACTGGCAATTTTGATGCCAATAGTTGCATCAATGGGTGGAAATGCTGGAACTCAAACACTTGCGGTTATGGTTAGGCAGCTAGCACTTGGTGATATTGATGAACAAAATGGTAAAGATGCTATTAAAAAAGAGGTAGTGATTGCTATTTTAAATGGTATGTTATTTGCAGTTATTTTAGGTGGTATTGCATCATTTTGGTTTAGTAATGTTATGTTAGGTGTTGTTATTGCTCTGTCTATGTTAATAACACTTTTTAGTGCAGGTTTTTTTGGTTCGGTTATACCATTGATGTTAAAAAAACTAGATATTGATCCTGCTATTGGAAGTACAGTTTTACTTACAACAGTTACTGATATTATGGGATTTTTTAGCTTTTTAGCACTTGCTAAAGCTATACTTATATAAAATAAATATTGATATAGGAAAATAAAAGATGCAAATAGAAGAGTTAAAACAAACTATACAAAATGAAGATGCTGTTATGGTATATTTTAGTGGTGAGTTTTGTGGAGTTTGTAAAGTTTTACAATCAAAGATAAAAGAGGCTTTCCAAAATCAGTTTCCAAAAATAAAGCAAGTTTATATTAGTGTAGACGAGTATAAGCAAACAGCAGTTGAGTTTGGAGTGTTTGCAGTTCCTACTATTATTGTTTTTTTTGATACTAAGGAGTTTGCACGTAAAAGTAGAAACTTATCTGTTAGTGGATTTGTTGATGAGTTACAAAGACCTTATGGTCTATTTTTTAATTAAAGGTAAAAATATATGAAGAATTTCTTTTTAATTGTGTTGGCTATATTAGTGGCTTTACAGTTTATTCCATCCCAGATAGATAACCCTAAAACTGATAAAAGTTTAGAAATAAAAGTATCGCCCCAGATTATGGCTATATTTAAAAGGTCATGTTATGATTGTCACTCAAATGAGGTAGTGTCTCCTTGGTATAGTAAAATAGCACCAGCTTCACTTTATATCAAAGGTCATGTTGATTTAGGTAGAAAATGGTTAAATTTTTCGGAGTGGGAAAACTATACTGATAAACAAAAAGATGATAAGTTAAAAGGTATATTTAGAACAGTATATGCAGCTATGCCACTTGCAAGTTATATATCTCTTCATGAAGAAGCAAAACTTACAAAAGATGAGATAAAACTAATTAGAGATTGGACAGGTAAAGCACCTTTTTAATAGGAATTGAATTATGCAAAAAGTTTTTAATGAAGTAAATAGTTTAGATAAACGATGTTATGAAGAGTTTGGACTTACTGAAGATATTTTAATGGAAAATGCTTCTGCTTCTATGTTAAAATTTATTGAAGATAAATTTCAACATAATTCAAAAGTTTTAATTGTATCAGGTGTTGGGAATAATGGAGCAGATGGGATAGCCCTTTCTCGTATGCTTCATAATAGTTATGATGTTAGCTTATATATCCCATTTGAGATTAAATCTCAAATGGGAAAACTCCAATTAAAAAGGGCAAAACTTGTTGGTATAAATATAGTTGAGTCTATTTGCTCTTGTGATATTTTAGTTGATTGTTTATTTGGAAGTGGTCTTAATAGGTATATGGATCAAGAATCAGTCTCTTTAATAGAAAAACTAAATAATTTAGATGGATATAAATTAGCTTGTGATATTCCTAGTGGAATCAACTGCGATGGTCAAATAAATCAAAATGCTTTTATAGCTGATACAACTGTTACAATGGGTGCTTTAAAAAGATCACTTTTTACAGATGAAGTAAAAGATTCTATAGGTGATATAAAAGTTGCAAATCTAGGAATTCAAAGAGAAGTATATGAGTTGAATACAAACTGCTATTTACTTGATACGAAAGATATAAACTTACCATACAGAACAAAACTCTCAACACACAAAGGAAACTTTGGACACTTAGCCGTAGTTGTAGGAGAAAAAGAGGGAGCAGGTTTAATATCTTGTGAATCTGCTTTTAACTTTGGAGTAGGGTTAATAACTGCAATTACGCAAAATAAAAATATCTCTAGCAATATCATGAGTAGTACAACTTTACCTTTAAACTCAACAGCGTTAGCAATTGGAATGGGACTTGGAACTTTAGAAGATAAATCGTTAATATATAATAATATATCAAAAGTGATAGATGCAGATATGTTTTATGATAAAGAAGTTTTAGATTTATTAGATAAAGATAATATTGTATTAACACCACATCCAAAAGAGTTTATAAATCTTTTAAAATTAGCAGATATTGCAGATATATCTATAGATGTGTTACAAAAAAATAGATTTAAATATATAGAGATATTTTGTTCAAAATACCCTAAAGTAGTTTTACTGTTAAAAGGTGCAAATGTTTTAATAGGTCAAAAAGAAAAGATCTATATAAATCAACTAGGAGGTTCAAAGCTAAGCTTTGGAGGGAGTGGTGATGTGTTATCAGGACTTATTGGCTCTTTGCTAGCACAAGGATATAGTCCAATTGATTCTGCTATAAGTGGAAGTTTAGCTCACACTATGGCATCAAATCTATATGAAGGTGCTGATTTTTCACTTACTCCAAAAAGTTTAATTAATGAACTTAAGCACTTGACTAAAACTACTATAAAGAAAATTTAGATAATATCGCAAGATATAAAAATAATTAAAAAATATAAAAGGAAAAAAATGTCAGAAATATTAAAAGTAGGAAAATACGAATTTAACAGTAGACTAATTGTAGGAAGTGGAAAGTATGATTCATTTCAAACAACTAGAGAGGCTACACTAGCTTCTGGAAGTGAACTTATTACTGTTGCAATTAGAAGAGTAAATATCACAAATCCAAATGAGGAGAATCTATTAGATTACTTCAAAGATACAAATATAAAATTACTTCCAAATAGTGCAGGTTGTTTTACAGCAGAAGAAGCTATAACAACATTCAGACTTATGAGAGAAGCTACTGGTATTGATATTATTAAACTTGAAGTTATCGGTGATGCTGCAAAAACTTTATATCCAGATGTAATTGAAACAATAAAAGCTTGTGAAGTTCTTAAAAAAGATGGATTTACAATCATGGCTTATACTTCAGATGATCCAATAATTGCAAAAAAACTAGAAGATGCTGGAGCAGATGCTATTATGCCACTAGCCGCTCCTATTGGTTCAGGACTTGGTATTCAAAATCCATACAATATTGCATTTATTAAAGATGCAGTAAATGTTCCAGTTATTGTTGATGCTGGACTAGGTTGTGCTTCAGATGCTGCAGCTGCTATGGAACTTGGAGCTGAAGGAATTTTAGCAAATACAGCAATAGCACAAGCACAAAACCCAATGATGATGGCTGAAGCTTTTAAACATGCTGTAATTGCTGGTAGACAAGGTTATCTTGCAGGTAGAATCCCTAAGAAACCATATGCAACTGCATCATCACCAATAGATGGTTTAATACAGTTTTAGTTTATATTCAAAAGAATTTTAAATAAATTTTGAAATTCTTTTGAAAAACCCTTGACATAAAAGAAAAATTCTATTATAATCCCCCCACATTAAAACAAGGCAACTTGTTTAAGAAAAGTTCGGAGTGTAGCGCAGTCTGGTTAGCGCACCTGGTTTGGGACCAGGGGGCCGGAGGTTCGAATCCTCTCACTCCGACCATTTTTAAAATGATATTTAAAAACTTTTTGATAAATTTATATTTACTTATGGTAGGTATAGCTCAGTCGGTTAGAGCGTCTGGTTGTGGTTCAGAAGGTCGCGAGTTCGATTCTCGTTACTTACCCCATTTATAGATTTATTAATAAAAAATGCTTCCATAGCTCAGCTGGATAGAGCAACGCCCTTCTAAGGCGTAGGCCGTACGTTCGAATCGTACTGGGAGTACCATTAGTTTAATACTAATTAACTACATTTAAATGCGGATGTGGTGAAATTGGTATACACGCCAGACTTAGGATCTGGTGCTTTACGGCGTGGAGGTTCAAGTCCTCTCATCCGCACCATTAACGTGTAGTTAATTAGTATTAAACAAAAGAAAGGTTCCTTGGTTAGGGACCTTTTTTTATGCCTGATTTATTATAGTTAGACACAAATTTGACTTGGAAAATTAGACTTCATTGTGTGAAGATTTCTGAAATATTATCTATTTCATCGGTAAATTTATTATAAATTCTGCTCCAGTATATTCTTTACCATCATATTTATAAGTTACATTATTAGCTTCTATAGTTCCACCCATACCATCTACTATTAAATTATAAGTCATATGTAAACCTAGTCCAGTACCTTGACTCTGATGTTTTGTAGTAAAATATGGTTCAAATATTTTAGGTAATACTTCAGCAGGTATTCCAAATGCATTGTCTTTAAATTTAATTATTATAGATGAATCATTTTCTATTATAGTTATAAATATGAGTTTATCTTCTAATTCTTTTAATGCTTCATTTGCATTATTAAATATATTTATAAAGCACTGTATTAGTTCATTTGGATAACCTTTAAGTGTTAGGTCATTTGGTATGTCAAGAATAACTTGAATTTTATTTTGATTAATTGTATGTTGCACTAAACTCATAAAGTTATCAATATTTGATTGAATTGAAAATTCAACTATTTTTCTTTCACCTTTGATGTAGTCTCTAAAATCATTAATAGTCTGAGATAAAAACTGTGCATTCTCGTTTATTTTTCTACAAGATTCAATTGTAAAATTCTTTGTTCCTATTCCTAACTCTTCTTGGACCATTAAGCTAGTTGATGTTGTTGAAATAAGAGATAAAGGTTGTCTCCACTGATGAGCGATATTACCTATCATTTCACCCATAGCAGCCATTTTTTCAGATTTAAAAAGCTGCTCTTGAATCATATTATTCTTTTTAACTTCTTCTTCAACTTTTAATCTTAAATTTTTATTTAATTCTTCAAGCTCATGCTCACTCTCTTCAAGTTCTCTAGCTGTTAGAGATAAAATACTGGCTTTTTCTTCCAACTCTTTTGTTTGCCTCTTTACTTCTGTATTTAATATCTCTTTTTGATTGAGTGTTCTGTATACAAAATAAAACAATATTAACAATCCAGCTAAACCTATAATTCTAATTATATTTCCACCTTTTATGGTAGTTTCTATAAAAGGACTCTCTTCATATGATACAATCCATGCTACAGTTTTTTTAGTCATAGAGTTTTTTATAGGAAAAAATGTGGAAGTTTGAATTGTGTCTTGGTAATAATTATATAAACTAAACTTTTCACTATTAGCAATATTTGTATTAATATCATCTCTTATAGGTTGTAGTTTCTTCTCATTATTTATTATGCATCTTTGTTTGTTGTGGATACCAATCATTGTAAGTATATAGTCTGAATGCTCTGCACTTTGATGATATTTCATAACAAGATTTTTTCTTTTCCATGCATGTGATTTAAAAATATTTTTATCAACTAAAAAGTGAGTATGAACATTATTTATTTTCATTAAATTATCTTGAAATATATCACTAGAAAATGAAACCTCAATTACTCCTAAATAATTTTCCCCATCATATATTGGATATACATTTCTAAAACCATGTGCTGTCCTACCTTGATGAAATCCACGAACAATCTCTTTTGTTCTATTTACATGTTTAATATCTACCCTTACAGAGGCTAAATTATCACCATATTTACTAGGCTTATGCATTCTTAAAAATGATTCATTATTAGGTAGAATAACGTGGTATTGTAATACTCCTTTATCTTTTAATAACTTATACTTAAACCGTAAAAGATTAAAAAGATCTTCTCTTAATCTATGAACTTTTTGTTTATTTTTTGTTATTTTAACTTGTGATAATATTGATTTGAATTTTTTCATGTTCTGAGTTGATTTAAATGCTGCATCAGCAACTTTAGTTTGATTTTCAATTAATATATTATAGTGTGTCTCTAAAGTTTTAATCTTACTATCTAAGGCTGACTTAATTCTTTGCTGTTTGTTTACTTCAGTTGTATAATAAACTACACCATTTAATAGTAAATATAATACACTTAAGACAATTATAATTTCTACTCTTTATATTGTTTATTAT
>JAYEPG010000241.1:0-19799 GCA_034723795.1 Campylobacterota bacterium | reverse complement strand
ACTCTTTTATTTTTCCTTTGTTTGCTGATGCTAGAATTATTTGCATATTTTACCCTTGCCTAATATTTAGTACTATTAATTTATTATTAATATTTTAACATAAAAGTTTTATATTTACCATGTCATAAACTTATTTTTTTTGTATAGTTAATATTGTGGAAAAATTTGGTATAATTATTTTATGAGAGCAACAAAAGAAGATATTATAAACTTTTTGGAAGAATTAAAACCAGAATTATCAAGACATGGTATATCTAATCTTGCTTTGTTTGGTAGTTTTTCTACTAATACACAAGGTGTATATAGTGATATAGACATCGCAATATCTAAAGAAAAAAACTTTTTAGATAACTATTCTTCGTATTCATATTTTGATATTATCTCATCTATTAAAACTAAAGTTAAAAATAGATTTCATAGAAATATTGATGTCTTTGATTTAGATAGCAATAGTGAATTTAAACAAAGTATTCAAAAAGAGCTTATATATGTTTAGTATTAAAGCGATTGAACGAGTAAAAATAATAAGTAAAAAGATTGACTTCATAAAAGCTATAGTTTCCGAAAAAGGTTCTGTTTCATTAGCACTTGAAGATGAACAAAACTCAAGAGCTTTTATACTTATGCATCTTACTTCTATATCGGAACAATTTGATAAGTTACTTCATAATGGTGAATTTGATGTATTAACATATTTTGAAAAAGAAGATATTAAAGGTAGTTACGAATTAAGAAATTTTATAGCTCATGACTATGAAGGTGTTGATTTATATATAGTAGAAGATGTTATAATACAAAGATTACCAATCATACAAAACTCTGTAAAACAAATATTAAAATTATAATTTATAAAATGAATTTTAAACTTTTAACATAAAAGTTTTATATTTACCATATCTTACACTTATTTAGCTATAATCGCAAAAATTCAATTTTTAAAAAAGGTTAGTTAGTATGTTTAAAACAATTATGCCATTGAGTCTTATTGTCTCTTTTAGGTTTTTAGGACTATTTATAGTGTTGCCTGTGATTTCTGTTTATGCTTTAAGTTTACCAGGATCTACACCAACTTTAGTCGGTATTGTTATTGGTGGATATGCAATAACACAGATGATATTTCAAGTTCCATTTGGTGCTATGAGTGATGTACTTGGTAGAAAAGGGACTATTATAACTGGTCTTTTACTTTTTGCTATTGGGTCTATTGTATGTGCATTGTCAGATGGAATTTTAACACTTCTTTTAGGTAGATTTTTACAAGGGGCAGGGGCTATTGGTGCTGTTGTAACTGCTATGATTAGTGATGTGGTTCGTGAAGAACAACGACCTAAAGCAATGGCGATTATGGGTGGAAGTATTGCAGCTTCTTTTGCACTTGCAATGATTGCTGGTCCTACAATTGGTGCATTTTTTGGGATACAATCTTTATTTTGGATAACTGCACTTTTAGCACTTGTATCAATATATATAATTGTTCAAAAAGTTCCAAATCCTCCAGTTGTGACGCATACTTACCACAATACTAGTAAAGTGTCATTTTTAGCAAATCCTCAGTTAATGAAAATGAACTTAACAAACTTTTTACAAAAAGGTATGATGACATTTGCTTTTATGATTATGCCTATTATTTTAACTAAAACATATGGATGGGAGTTAACTGATTTATGGAAAGTATATCTTCCTGCAATGATTGCTGGTGTTTTAGCTATGGGTCCTGCTGCCGTGTTAGCAGAAAAAAGAGGTATGTTTAAACAAGTGTTATTAATAGGTATAGTTTTCTTTGCTTTATCATATTTTTTAATAGGAAATGCAAGTAGTGAAAATCTATTTTTAGCTGGTATTATTATCTTTTTTATTGGTTTTAATATGCATGAACCAATTATGCAGTCACTTACGACTAGATATACAAAAGTACATGAAAAAGGTAAAGTTCTTGGTGTATTTAACTCTTTTGGTTATTTAGGTACTTTTATTGGTGGTTTTGTAGGTGGTATGTACTTGCAAGAGGTTGATGGAAGTTTTATGCAAAGTTTATATGATATATCACTATTTATTGTTGTTGTATCTATTGCTTGGTTGGGTTTAATTGCTACTTTGCCAAATCCATTAAAGAAAAAGATTGCTTATATAGATTTAAAAGAGACAAATAGTGGTCACTTAAATAAACTTGATAATTTAAATGGTTGTGATGAGTGGTATATAAACAATACAGAAAATATAGTTATTGTTAAATATGATGATGACATCACTTCAGAGGAAAATATTAAACAATTAATACAGTAGTAAGAATTATTATTTATTAATGGTTATTAGTGTATATTAAATACTAATAACACCTTATGGAATAACATTTAAATGAACTACTTAACAATAAAACAAAAACTTTTATTAGTTATGGTGATCCCATTTATGGGATTACTTTACTTCTCTATATCTTCTCTTAGCATTAAAAATGAAAAATTACAAAATATAAATAAATTTGAAAAATATTTGGAATTTACAAAAAGAGCAAGTTTACTGATTCATGAGTTACAAAAAGAGAGAGGTTTAAGTGCAGGTTTTATTGGTAGTTCAGGTAAAACTTTTAATAAACAACTAAATGAACAAATAAAATTATCAGATATAAGATATTCAGAATTGTCAAAATTTATTAAAGAAAATAAACAATTTTTAAATCAATATATAAATAGTTTAATAGATGAAAAAAAACTTAACAATTTTAGGAAAATAGTACAAACACTAAATATTTCAAATCTAAAATCAATGGAGTTTTTTAGTAATGAAATTAAAAAGTTGTTGTATTCTATATCAAAAATAACACTTTTAAGTGACGAATTTAAAATATCAACTCAATCTTTAGGTTTTTTAAATCTACTAGAAGCAAAAGAGTATGCAGGACAAGAACGAGCAATAGTAAACCATATCTTTTCTTCTGAAAAATTTAATAATAAAATTTTTATTAATTTAAGTACACTAAATAGTAAGTTTAATACACATATGGGTTTATTTAAAAAAACAAGTGATAAAAAAAGTTTAATATATTTTAATAATAACTTTAATACAAAAAAGATTCAAAAGTTTACACAAATGCAAAATTTTATATCAACTAAAATATATAAAAATGAGATAATTTCAAAGCTAAAAGCTGTATCAGGTTATGGTGGATTAATACATAACTTTAAAAACTTCCTTTTAAGAGGTGATATAAAATATAAAGATAAATTTTTAGAAGGTTATAAAACTATGGAAAATCTTATAATTGAATATAAAAAATATATTATTACTCCCGAAGAGGTAGAATTATTAAATTTTGTAAAAACAACAATGGGTGAATATAATGGTTATATAATAGATGTTCAAAAAGCTCATAAAAGTAATATAAAAGATATTTTTAAAGTTGATAAAAAAGTTAAAGTTGATGATGTGCCAGCTATTAATGCTTTAAATATATTAGAAACAAAGATTATAGGTGTAGATTCAAACGAATGGTTTGTATTAGCTACAAATAGAATTGAAACATTAAAAATTGTTGAAAATAAACTTTTGGATAAACTATTTATTATGAAAGAGGATAGAAAAAGTTTA
This sequence comes from Campylobacterota bacterium, assembly GCA_034723795.1. Taxonomy (GTDB): domain Bacteria; phylum Campylobacterota; class Campylobacteria; order Campylobacterales; family Arcobacteraceae; genus JAIOSF01. The sequence goes on along the minus strand of JAYEPG010000241.1, from coordinate 16,214 downwards.
TTGGAAAAGAGTTTAATTTATCAAACTCTTTTTTCTATTTTATTATTAATAGTAGTTGTGATTTTATTTTTAATTATATATAAAGATATTGTAAAAAAACTAGAACTTTTACAAAATGGTCTTATATCATTTTTGAGTTTTGTAACAAAAAAAGAAAAAAATATAACTTACTAAAAATATCTGGAGATGATGAGTTCTCTAATATCTCTAAAGTTTTAAATAAAAGTATGAAACAAACAGCTATTCATATCGAAGATGAAATCAAACTAGCATCACAGCAAGAAAGACAAATTCAAGAGTCAACAAAAATGGCACAGATGGGTGAAATGATAGGAAATATTGCTCACCAGTGGAGACAACCTTTAAGTGTAATAAGTACAAGTGCTAGTGGAATGATGCTTGAAAAAGAGTATGATATATTAAGTGATGAAAAGTTTAAAATACATTGTGAAAATCTAAATGGAAAACTTTATATTAAAAATAGTGAAAATGGTGCTACATTTTATATCGAAATTCCATTAAATGATTAGAAATACAAAAAAGGATTAAAATATAATAAATAAAACCATAATTTTATAGTATAATATCTGTTAATTTTTAAAAGGCAAATATCACTTATGACAGATTCTATCAAAATATTTAAAGCAAATCAGAACAACTTAAAAAACATCGATTTAGAGATACCAAAAAATAAACTTATTGTATTTACAGGACTTAGTGGAAGTGGTAAATCAACACTTGCATTTGATACACTTTATGCAGAAGGACAAAGAAGATATATAGAATCACTTTCAGCCTATGCTAGACAATTTTTAGGAAAAGTTGGTAAACCTGATGTTGAAAGAATTGAAGGGCTTACACCTGCAATCGCAATTGATCAAAAAACAACATCTAAAAATCCACGTTCAACGGTTGGAACTATCACTGAGATATATGATTATCTTAGACTTTTATACGCAAGAGTAGGTAAGCAGCATTGTCATAAATGTGGTGATCCTATTTCACAAATGTCTAGTAGTGATGTTATTGATCAAGTTTTAAAACTACCACAAAATGCAAAGATAGTGATTTTAGCTCCACTTATAAATAGAAAAAAAGGTACATTTGCTGACCTATTTGAATCTTTAAGAGGTAAAGGTTATGTAAGGGCTATGGTTGATGGTGTTATGGTTCGTTTAGATGATGAGATAGAGTTATCAAAAACACAGATGCATACAATTAAAGTTGTTATAGATAGAGTTGTAGTAAAGCCTGAAAATAAAGAGAGAATAGCACAAGATGTTGAAAAAGGTTTAAAAGAGAGTTATGGTGAACTTGAAGTAGAGATAATCAACCATGAAGAACTAGAAGTAGATAAACATATTCACTATTCTGAGCATATGGCGTGTTTTAACTGTAAAATATCTTTTGAGCCTTTAGAGCCTTTAAGTTTTTCATTTAACTCTCCAAAAGGTGCTTGTACATCTTGTGATGGATTAGGGATAAGATTTACTCTTGATATGAAAAAAGTTATAAATGGTGATCTATGTATAGATGAAGGTGCAGTAAAAGTTATCTATGGATTTAATAAAGGTTACTATTTTAAGATGCTAAAAGCTTATTGTGAAGCTGCTGATATTGATACAACTATACCATTTAATGAACTTGAACCACATCAAAAAGGTGCGATTTTAAATGGTGGAGTTGAGGAAGCTAAGTTTACTTGGAAACGTCATACATTAACTAGAAAATGGGAAGGTATCATAAAAATTGCATATGATATGATAAAAGATGAAAAAGAGATGGACGCATATATGACAGAAAAAGTTTGTGACTCTTGTGATGGTCATAGACTAAAAGCTTCATCTTTAGCAGTAAAAGTAGCTTCTGCAGGTATAGCATCTATTTTGGACTTACCAATAGAGGAATCTCATGCATTTTTTCAAGATGAAAAAAACTTTGAGTACTTTAACAACCAAGAAGCGATGATAGCCGCACCTATTTTAAAAGAGGTAAGAGATAGAATTTATTTCCTTTTTGATGTTGGACTTGGATATATCACTTTAGGAAGAGATGCAAGAACTATTAGTGGTGGTGAGGCTCAAAGAATAAGAGTAGCTTCACAAATTGGTTCAGGACTAACTGGTGTACTTTATGTTTTAGATGAGCCATCTATTGGACTTCATGAGAGAGATACTGAAAAACTTATTAAAACTTTAAAAGCATTACAAGCAAAAGGTAATACTGTAATAGTAGTTGAACACGATCAAGAGACAATGGAAGCAGCTGATTTTATAGTTGATATTGGTCCTCAAGCTGGTAAGTTTGGTGGAGAGGTTGTATTTAGTGGAACTATGAAACAGCTAATGAAATCAAAAACATTAACAGCCCAATACTTAAATGGTACAAAAGAGATAAAATATTATAAAAGAAGACCTCAAGATGATTTTATACAAATAAATAATGTAAATATTAATAATATTGTAAATTTAGATGTACAAATACCTTTACATAACCTATGTGCAATTACAGGGGTAAGTGGATGTGGTAAATCTTCACTTATTTTACATACACTTTTACCTGTAGCAAAAGAGCTTTTAAACCGTGCAAGAAAAGTAGATAAAGTTGATGGTGTAACAATAGATGGACTTGATAAACTAGATAAAGTTATCTACCTAGACCAATCTCCAATAGGTAGAACTCCACGAAGTAATCCTGCAACATATACAGGTCTTATGGATGATTTAAGAAAACTATTTGCAGAAACAAAAGAGTCAAAACTTAGAGGTTATGCAATAGGAAGATATAGTTTCAATGTAAAAGGTGGAAGATGTGAGAAGTGTCAAGGTGAGGGTGAGATAAAAATAGAGATGCACTTTCTACCAGATATTATGGTTAAATGTGAAGATTGTGATGGTGCTAGATATAACCCTCAAACTTTAGAGATACTATACAAAGGTAAATCTATTGCAGATGTTTTAGCTATGAGTGTAGAAGAGGCTTTTGAATTTTTTGTAAAAGTACCTAAACTTCATGCAAAACTAAAAACTCTACTTGATGTTGGACTTGGATATATATCTTTGGGGCAAAATGCTATTACTCTAAGTGGAGGAGAAGCACAAAGAATTAAACTAAGTAAAGAGTTATCTAAAAAAGATACAGGAAATACACTGTATATTTTAGATGAACCAACTACAGGACTTCACTTTGCAGATGTAGATAGACTTACACAAGTTTTACATCATCTTGTAGACCTTGGAAATAGTGTAATAGTTATAGAACATAATCTTGATGTAGTAAGAAATGCAGACTGGGTTATAGATATGGGATACGAAGGTGGAGCAAAAGGTGGACAAGTTATTGCAACAGGAACACCTGAAGATGTGGCTTCTACTCATAAAGAGACTAAGAGTTATACTGGTTATTATTTAGAGAAGCAGTTGTAATATACCATTTGGTAAGCAGTTGTTTGGATAAATATAATATTTAAGAAAAATTTAAGTAAATTTCACTTAAGTTTTATGAACGAAAAAAAGAATTAGAACAAGTTATTGAAGAGTGTGAAAATGGCAAAATGGAAATGTTATCACAAGATCAATATGATAATGAAATGGAAATATTTTTTAAAGATTTAAAAGCTAATGCAAATCTTTAGAACTAGATTATATAAAACTCAATTATTAATTATTTTAAAACATATTGCAAAAGATAAAATTAGTGCAAGTGAAAACTTTCATAAAAAATAAACCATTATAATAACATCTAAGAATGCTTTTAGAAAAAAGAAAAATTAAATAAACTAAGTACTGGATTAAGCTATACAGAGTTGGTAAATCTATTTTCAAGATAATAACTAAAAAGTATCATTATTAAAAATTTAAATATTTTAGATATAATAATATAATGAAATTTGAATGGGATAAAAATAAAGAAAAAATCAATATACAAAAGCATGGCGTAACATTTGAACAAGCTTCATATGTATTTGCTGATCAATTTGCCTTAAATAGATTTGATGATGAACACTCTGAAGATGAAGATAGATGGGTGTTATTGGGTAAGTCATTAAATGAAACTTTATTATTGGTTATTCACACATTTAGAAATGATGATGGAACAGAATTTGTAAGAATAATTAGTGCAAGAAAAGCAACAAAAAAAGAGAAACAAGCATATCAAAAAAGGTGTCCAAAATGAAAAAAGAATATGATTTCACAAATGCAGAACAAGGTAAGTTTTATAGACCAATTGAAGAATTAGATATACCAATTTACTTAGATAAAGAAGTTAAAAACTTCTTTATGAAAAATATAAAAGATAAACCAAGTGATTTTTCATTAAATAATATTATTAATTCATTAATTAAACAAGATATAGAAATATCTAAAAAACTAGCATATTAACTTAGCCGTAATAAATTATTGATAAATTAAACAGTATATTTTATGTATATGCTAGGGTGGAATTGGTAAACCTATTTTCAAGATAATATAAATAAATAATTAAGTATAATAAATTAAATAAAAGGGATTATTCATGAGTGCAGATGTGATATTAAAAAACGTTATAAGTCTAAATTCTCAAGAGAGGTATTTACTTATTGAGACTCCTGTACAAAGATTAAAATGAATAAAATAAAACTAATACTTCTAATTTGTATATTAAATATATCTCTATATTCAAAAGAAAAAGTAAATATAAATTTTAATAACTTGGAGATAAAAGAGTTTATTAAAATTGCATCAAAAGTTATAAATCAAAATATTTTAATAACTACAGATATTAAAGGGAAAGTAAACTATATATCTTCTAAACCTACATATAAAGATGAGATAATAGATATATTGAAATATATACTTAAATCTAAAGGTTATATCTTAGTTGATACTAAAGGTTTATTAAGAGTTGTAAAAGTAGATAATGACATAGAACAAATATCTAAAAAAGTTGTTGAAGTTATATATCTTAAAAATACAGAATCAAAAAGTATTTTAAAAATCATATCTAATATAACTGATAATAAAGAGTATAAAAATAAAAATGATAAACCAAATATATCTAGTGCTGAAGATATAAATGCAATTATAGTAATTGCTAAAAAAGATGATACATCTTATATCAAAGAGTTAATAACAAAGTTGGATGTAAATAGACAACAAGTATATGTGCAAGCTAGAATAATAGAGATAAGTGAACAAAGAACTAAAGAAGTAGGTGTAAAGTATGGTTTACTAGGTGGCAAATCAAGTAGTTCTGGTCTTTTAACATTTGCAGCTTCAATGGGTGGAAACCCAATAGCTATAAATACACCATCAATAGGATTAAATCTACCAAATTTAGATAAAGGTTTAGCTTTAGGTGCAACTATAAACCTTCTAAATCAAAATGGTGCTGCAAATATAGTTAGTGAACCATCTTTATTATGTATAAACAATAAAGAGTCATCTATATATGTAGGTGAAACAAGAAGTATAAAATCAGGTACAACAACTACATCAGGTGGAAATATAAATGATACATACAATAGAATTGATATAGGTCTTACCCTAAAAGTAAAGCCTAGAATCTCTGATAAAAATAAAGTGTTATTAGAGATTAGTACAAAACTTGAAGATGTAGGACAAACAACAACAAATGGTCAACCTAATACTACAAAAAAAGATTTAGTAACTACTGCTATTGTAGATAATGGAGAGTCGATTATATTAGGTGGTTATGTAAAATCAAAAAAAGAGTATAAAATAGATAAAGTACCATTTTTAGGAGATATACCAATGATAGGAGAACTTTTTAAAAATAATAAAGAGTTTAAAGATAAAATAAATTTAGTAATAATTATCACACCATATATAGTACCAAAAACAAAAAACTTATCTTATGTAAGAGATAACTTAGCAAAATTAAAACAACTAGAGGAACAATATACAAAAAATAGAATTAATAAACTACAAAAAAACAAAAAAATAGAAGATAATCAAATAGATACAAAACAAAAAAAACAAGATATGACAAACAAAGAACTACACGATAAAAGAGTTCAAGAGATGTTTGGAATATAGATATAAAAGGGATATACATCATGAACGAAACAAAAAAAACACTTACTATTATAGATACATTTGGCTTTTTATTTAGAAGCTACTATGCATTACCACCACTTAGATCAAAGACAGGATTTCCAACAGGGATGCTTACAGGATTTATGAATTTTATAAGTGGAATAGGGCGAGATTTTAAAACGGATTATTTAGTATTTGCACTTGATAGTAAGGGTAAGACTTTTAGAAGTGATATATATGAGGAGTATAAGTCTCATAGACCAGATGCTCCTGATGATTTAAAAGCGCAACTTCCTGTTGCAATAGAGTTTATTCAAAAGATGGGTTTTGTAACAGCTGCAGAAGTTGGATATGAAGCTGATGATATAATTGCTTCTTTAGCACATGATGGTGCAAAAAAAGGTTTAAATGTACGAATTGTAAGTCATGATAAAGATTTATATCAGTTAATTGGTGAAAATATCTTTATGTTTGACCCAATGAAGAAAAAAATAGTTAGCCGTGAAGATTGTTTTTCTAAATATGGTGTATATCCTGAGCAATTTACTTGCTACCAATCTTTACTAGGTGATAGTGCAGATAATGTTCCTGGAGTTAAAGGTGTAGGGGCTAAAACTGCTATGGCTTTAATACAACAGTTTGATAACCTTGACAATATATATGCAAATATGGAAAATATAGAGAAACCAAGATGGCAAAAGCTTTTAAATGAGGGTAAAGATATGGCTTATATTAGTCAAAAGCTTGTAACTTTAGATAGAGACTTTCATGCTTTAGAGCATCTAGGTGATATAGAAACTTTAGAGTTACCAAAAGAGAATCCGATTTTAAAAATAGCAAATATTTTAAATGACTATGATATGAATAGAATCATTGACAAAGTTCATAAAGAGGGACTAAACTATAAAACAGCTATACCAAAAGGTTATGATGAATCAAAGTTTACTAACGCACCTATAAAAGAGGAAGAGGTTTTAAATTGTGAATATATACTTTTAAATGAGTCTAAAAAACTTTTTGAAGTTATAAGCTCAATACCAAAAAACTCTTTAGTGGCATTTGATACTGAAACAACTGGATTAGATGCAAGTAGTGCTTCTATTGTAGGATTCTCTTTTTGTTGGGAGAACTCAAAAGCATACTATGCACCTATTGGACATTTTTATTTAGGTGTAGAGGAACAAATCTCAAAAGATGATGCAAGACTGGCAATTGAGAGTTTAAATACTCATAAACTTATCTTACAAAACTACAAGTATGATAAAGTTGTAGTGTCACATAACTTCGATTTAGATTTAAAGTTTGAAGCAGATACCATGATAATGGCATGGCTTCTTGATAGTGATAAACCTGTAGGGATGGATAAGTTAGCTTCTAGACTATTAAATGGGTATACAACTATAGCATTTAAAGATATAGTAAAAAAAGGGGAAGATTTCTCAAATGTATCACTTACAGATGCTTGTAAGTACGCTAGTGAAGATGCGTTTATCACTTTTAAACTTTATCATAAGATATTAGAACTATTTAAGAATAGTGATGAAGAGTATCTAATGCAAATTGCAAAACAAATAGAGTTTCCTTTTATAAATGTTATAGCCAATATGGAAGCCAAGGGTATCAAAGTAGATACAGAGTTCTTTTCAAAACTAAAAGATAAAAGTAAAGCACACTTAGAAGTTTTAACTCAAGAGATATATGAAGCTTGTGGTGAGCAGTTTAATATAAACTCACCTAAACAGCTTGGCGTAGTTTTATTTGAGACATTAAACCTTACATCATCTAAAAAAACTAAGACAGGATATAGTACAAATGAAGCTGTATTGGTTAAGATAAAAGATGAGCATGAGGTTGTACCAAAGATATTAGAGTATAGAGAAGCTTTTAAACTTCACTCAACATATATAGAACCACTTTTAGAGTTAGGGTCTAAAAATGAACAGCATAAAATCCATACATCATTTTTACAAACAGGAACTGCTACAGGACGATTGAGTTCAAAAAATCCAAACCTACAAAATATACCAGTACGAACAGAAGCTGGACGACAAATTAGAGAGGGATTTATAGCACAAGATGGTTATAAACTTGTAGGTATTGATTACTCTCAAATAGAGTTAAGACTACTAGCTCACTATAGTAAAGATCCAGCTCTTTTAGATGCTTTTATAAATGATAAAGATATACATATGCAAACTGCTATTAAGATATTTGGTGAAGATGAAGCTAAAGATAAAAGAGGTGTAGCAAAGTCTATAAACTTTGGACTTTTATATGGGATGGGTTCTAGAAAACTAGGTGAACAGTTAGGAATACCAGCTAAAGAAGCAAAAACTTATATAGATAGTTATTTTGAATCATTTGATACAGTTAAAGATTTTTTACAATCAATTGTTGATGATGCTATGCAAAATGGGTATGTAAAAACATTGACGGGACGAAAAAGAAGATTTGACTTTGAAAATGCTTCAGGAATGATGAAAGCAACATACCAAAGAGAATCAGTAAATACTGTATTTCAAGGAAGTGCTTCAGATTTAATAAAACTTGCTATGAATAAAATAGATACAAAATACAAAAATAGTGATGAGGTAAGGATGTTACTTCAAATCCATGATGAACTTATCTTTGAAGTTAAAGAAGATATGGTGGAAAGTATTACAGAAAAACTAACATATATCATGGAAAATATATTTAAACTTGAAGTGCCACTAAAAGTTAGTGTATCTGTTGGAAATAGCTGGGCTGAACTTAAATAGGTATTTTATTTGTTTGAAAATTATGAGTTAGAGATACTATATCAAGATGAATATTTAGTAGCTATAAATAAGCCAAGTGGACTGTTAGTTCATAAATCTATGATAGATAAACATGAAATATACTATGCGATGAAGATATTAAGTGAACAAATAGGAAAATGGGTTTATCCAGTACATAGACTAGATAAACCAACCTCAGGGGTACTTTTGTTTGCCTTAGATAGTCATACTGCAAAACTTATATCTAAACAATTTTACCAACATACAATCCAAAAACAATATATCTGTGTATCAAGAGGATATACAAAGCAAGAGGGTGTAATAGAACATCCTTTATCTGTAAAACTTGATAAAATTGCAGACAAAGATGTATCAACACAAAAAGAAGCACAAGAGGCTGTTACTAAATATGAAAGATTAGGAGTAGTTGAGTTAGACTATTCAATAGGTAGATATGATAAAACTAGATATTCCCTTGTAAAAGTAACTCCCAAAACAGGTAGAAAACATCAAATAAGAAGACACCTTAAACATATCTCACATCATATCTTAGGAGATACAAAATATGGAAGAGGGGAACACAATAAATTTATACGAGAAGCATATAACTGTCATAGACTATTGCTTCATGCTATATCTTTAGAGATAACTCATCCATATACAAATGAATTGTTAGTTATAAAAGCTAATGTTGATGAGGTGTTTAGTTCTATAATTAAGAAGTTTTTCCCAGAACAATTAGACCCAACTCAGATTAAACCTTGAAAATATTACAAATAGGGTCTGCTTTACTATAATCATATAAAACCTATGTTATTATCCATTTAATAACCATAAAAGAGAGAAAATGGACGAATATAGATTATTAATAGAAGCTGACGATACTAAAGGTTTAGTTTATAATATCTCTAAAATATTATATGAACACAACTTAAATATAGAAAACAACTCAGAGTATGTAGACAATGAAGCAAATAACTTCTTTATGAGAACTGTTATATCTGGTGAGGTTAATTGTGAAAAATTAATTGATGATGTAAAATCAATTTTACCTTCAAATTCAGAGATAAAACTTACTAAAAAAGCTAAAAAAGATATAGTTATACTTGCAACTAAAGAGATGCACTGTTTAGGTGACTTACTTATTAAACATACTGCTGGTGAATTAGATGCAAATATAACTGCAGTTATATCAAATCATGATAGTTTAAGAGATTTAGTAGAAAAATTTAATATCCCTTTTGAGTATGTATCACATGAAAATTTAAGTAGAAGTGAACATGAAAATTTAATCATAGATGCTATTAAAAAGTATGATTATGAACTAATAGTATTAGCTAAATATATGAGAATTTTAACACCAAAGTTTGTAAAAACATTTAATAACCAAGTATTAAATATACATCATAGTTTTTTACCAGCTTTTATAGGAGCAAATCCATATAAACAAGCACACTTAAGAGGTGTAAAAATTATTGGTGCTACTTCACATTGGGTAACTGATGATTTAGATGAAGGTCCAATTATTGCACAAGATATTACAAGAGTGGATCATAGTTATTCATGGCAAGATATGAGAAATGCAGGTAGAAATGTAGAGAAAGTTGTGTTATCAAATGCTTTAGATTTAGTACTTAAAGATAAAGTTTTTGTTTATGGTAATAAGACGGTTATCTTATAATGGAGAGTGATAATGTTTAATATAGTTTTACTAGAACCTAGAATGCCAGGAAATGTAGGAACAATAGGACGACTAGCATATGCAACTGGTTCTGTACTTCACTTAATCAAACCTTATGGTTTTGGTGAGATAAATGAGAAGCAGGTACGTCGTGCAGGGCTTGATTATTGGGAATTTTTAGATGTTCGTGAGTATGAAAATATTGAAGAGTTTGTAGAAAAGAATAAAGATGCAAGATGTTTTTATGCAACTACAAAAACAACTACACCATATTTTGAAGCAGATTATAAAGCCGATGACTATTTCTTTTTTGGTAGAGAAGATGCAGGACTTCCTGAAGAACTACTTGAGAATAATAAAGAATTATGTGTAAATATACCAATGACTAACGAAGCAAGAAGTTTGAATATTGCAAATAGTGTTTCAGTAATAGTTTACGATGCAATTCGACAAAATCATGCTGAGTTTAAAAAGCTTTAATCTTTTAATATGATAAATATACTACTACTTGAAGATGATGAACTCTTTAGTTTATCTCTTATTGATTATCTTGAAGAGTTTGAAGATTTTAAAATAACTCATGCAAGTAGTGCAGCAGATTTTTTAGACTATTCTTATTCAAATAGATATAATATATATCTTTTAGATATAAATGTACCAGATATAAATGGTTTAGATTTATTAAAAGAGTTACGTCAAAGTGATGATAATACCCCTTCAATATTTTTAACATCATATAAAGATAAAGAGACATTAAAAACTGGATTTTTAAACGGTGCTGATGATTTTTTAACAAAACCATTTGATATGGATGAACTAATTCTTAGAATCAACTCTTTAATAAAAAGAACAAATATTCAAAATATAATTAGTTTAGGAAATTGTGAATTTAATTTTGATACAAAATGTGTAAAAAAAGATGGAAAAGAAATAAAATTTGGACTAAAAGCTTTAGAACTATTTGAGCTATTTTATCTTAATAACAATGCAATAGTATCAAAAGATATGATTATAAATAAACTTTGGAATACTGATGAACAGTTTAGTGATGGTTCTATACGTGTTTATGTAACTAATATCAAAAAACTTTTTGATGATGAAAATAGTTTTAAAATATCAAGTATAAAAAATATTGGTTATAAAATAGAGTATTAAAATATATGAATAGAAAATATAAAGACTTTCAAATATCAAATATAATTGTTGTTATATTTTCTATATTAATCGTCTTGGTTATTAATAGTTTTTTAATAGAAGAGTTTGGGTTTACAAAAGATAATTTTGTTTTGATTACTATATTTTTATTAATAGTTGGTGCATTTTTATACCATTTTTTAAGTAAACAACTTTTAGAATCTTTATTTAAAAGTGATGAGACTATACAAAATCATATCAAAGAAACTTTACACGAACTAAATACACCAGTTGCAACAATACAAATGAATACAAAAATACTTCATAAAAAAGAGCAAAATGAAAAGAATATAGCAAGGTTGGAACGGATTGAAGAGTCTTGTGAAAATTTACTAAATTTATATAATCAAATGGAATACAATATAAAAGAGCAAATAGATAAAGTAAACAGTGAAGTTTTTTTAATCGATGAAATTATTACAAAAAGTATAAATAAGTTTGAAGATATAAAAAAAGATATAAATATAGTTTATGCTTCATCAACATTACAAATAAATACAGATAAAAATGGATTTGAAAAAGTGATTGATAATCTTCTAAGCAATGCAATAAAATACAATAAACCAAATGGTAGTATAACAATAAGTTTAGAAAATAATATTTTAAAAATAGAAGATACAGGGATTGGGATAGATACAAAAAGTTTATTTTATATCTTTGATAAATATTATCAAGAAAACAGTTTAAATGATGGAGTAGGGCTAGGTCTAAATATGGTTAAATCATATTGCGATAAGTACAAAATAGATATAAAAATAGATTCTACACTTGAAGTTGGAACTGTTTTTTATTTGGACTTGGAAGGATTGGTAACTTGATTTGGAAACAACACTTAGTAATTTAATAGACAAAATAAATAATGTACATCAAGCTATACAACAAGATGTTATAAGAAGTGTAAGTAGTGGACTAACTTTACGAAATTGGGTTATTGGTTATTATATTGTTGAGTATGAACAAAATGGTGCGGATGTTTCTAATTATGGAGATAAAGTTATCTCAACTATTGCATTAAAATTAGTTGATATTAAAGGTATGTCAAAAACAAATTTAAAACTATATAGGCGATTTTATTTACAGTATAAACAAATTATATAAAGAACGGACAGTCATTGCCTGACCAATCTTTAGGTGTACCAGTTGATAAACTTTTGAGAACTTTTACATTTACACATTTTGTAGAATTAATTAAATTAGATGATGACTTAAAAAGAGTATTTTACGAAGTTGAAGCTATAAAAGGGAATTGGAGTGTGCGAGAGCTTAAACGACAAATAAATTCACAAGTTTTTGAAAGAGTAGGGCTATCTAAAAATAAAAAAGAATTAATAGAAACTTTAAATAATAGCAGTGAAACTTTTTTACCATAGAATTTTAAAGTGTCATATATTAATAGATTTAAAAATAAGAGAATTTAATCATGCAGATGTAGGACAGATGAACTTTTATCTAAATTATTATAAAAATGAAATTAGTGATACAAGTGATAATTCACCAATAGGATTGATTTTATGTGCAAATAAAAATCATACTAAAGTGGAGTATGCAACTGCAGGACTTGATAATAATCTTTTTGTATCAAAGTATAAAATAAATTTACCATCAATAAAAGAGATAGAAGAGTTTATTGAAGATGAATTGGAATACTTTAATAAAGAACTAATAAAGTAAAAAGGAAAAATAGTTGGCAATAAAACAAATAGAGTATAATAATAACAACTTTTCAATAAACTATGACATAGTAAATAATGACAAAGAAAAAGTGATTGTTTTTTTACATGGTTGGGGAAGTAATAAAGAGGTTATGAAACAAGCTTTTTCTAAACAATTAAAAGAGTTTAAACATATCTATATAGATATGCCAGGGTTTGGTAAAAGTGAAAATAGTATTGTTTTATATACAATAGACTATGCAAATATTATGAAAAACTTTTTAGAAAATATTGGTATAAATCCAAATGAAGTAACAATAGCAGGTCACTCTTTTGGTGGAAAAGTTGCTACAACTTTAATGCCTAAACTATTAGTTCTTTTAAGTAGTGCTGGAATATTAGAAGAAAAATCTGCTAAAACACTTTTGACAATACGTATGGCTAAGATTTTTAATAGATTTGGGTTAGCAAAGGTAACTAAAATGCTAAGAAGTGCCGATGTAAATCAAATGAGTCAAAATATGTACGAGACATTTAAAAATGTTGTAGATGAAGATTTTAGTGAGTATTTTAAGGGATACTATAAAGAAGCATTGATTTTTTGGGGAGAAAAAGATACTGCTACTACATTGGAATCTGGAAAAACTATAAATAGTTTAATTAAAAATAGTAAATTTAAATCATATGATGGTGATCATTACTTTTTTATTAAACATAGTGATGATATTTGTGATATAATCACTAAGTATGATGAAAAATATAAAATAGATTAGGAAGTTAAAATGGAATATATAGATATAATAACGCATATATTAGTAGTTATGAGTTTGGGTTGGTATATGATTACAAACCTACAGTGGTATAACTATAAAATACAAAGAGTGATTTTAAAACATCATAAACAACAATGGCATATAGTCTATTTTGCTACTCCATTTATACTTTACTATGTATTGCCATCATTGTATTTTTATCTATATTTTTATCTACTTTTTATACCAAGTTTTTTCTTCTGGAATAAAAATTTAGATAAATCACTTGTAGTAACATCAAGAGTAAAAAGATTTTTAACTATTTTATTGTTTATTACATTTGCAATTGATGCTTTGGTTCTTGCTAGTAATAATAGTGCTTATGGATTGTTTTTACCTTTATTTATAACTTATGGTATAACGACATTACTAGAGAAAATATTTTTCTTAAGATATAAAGCAAATGCAAAAAACCATCTAAAAACTTTTAGAGATATGAAAACTGTAGCTATTACTGCATCATATGGAAAAACATCTATTAAAAATTATTTATTTCAAGTTTTAAATAAAAAGTTCAATGTATATAAAACACCACGAAGTGTAAATACTATAGGTGGAATTGTAAAAGATGTAAATGATGACTTACCAAAAGGTACACAGATTTATATTGCAGAAGCAGGAGCAAGAGAGCAGGGTGATATAGAAACTATCGCAAACTTTTTAGAGCCACAATATGCAATTATTGGAAGTGTAGGGGAGCAACATATCGAGTATTTTAAAACTTTAGATAATATTATTCATACTAAAATGGAGATTTTAAAGTCACCTAGACTTATTCATGGTTTTGTTCACGATAGTGTACCTATTTTAAAGTATGATACAATCACATCATTTCCAAATAATCTTGAGATTACAAGAAGTGATTTAAACGGTATCTGGTTTGATATAACAATAGATGAAAATATTGAGCATTTTCATGCACCAGTTCTTGGAAGTTTTAACGCTATAAACTTAACAGCAGTTATTTTAATGGCAAAAGAGCTAGGTATGAGCATAGATGAGATAAAAGTAGCATTACATAATCTAGAACAAGTAGAACATAGACTTCATATTTCAAAAGTAGGTGGTAAAATAATACTTGATGATAGTTTCAATGGAAACATTGAAGGGATGCTTGAAGCTGTACAAATAGCCAACACTCATGATGGTAGAAAAGTGATAGTAACTCCAGGTATTGTTGAATCTACAATGGAAGCAAATGTAGAGTTTGCAAAAGCTATAGATGAAGTGTTTGACTTAGTAATTATCACTGGAAGTTTAAATGCAAAAGTGTTAGAAAAAGTGATAAAAAGAACAAAGCCAATTATACTTGAAGACAAATCAAAACTTCAAGATATACTTGCAAAAGAGACTCATTTAGGTGATTTAATTCTATTTGCAAATGATGCTCCAAATTTTATATAAATTTAAGAATACTCTGCTATAATTCTGTCACTTAAAAAGATAAACACTTTATCCTTTTAAATCAAGTTCCGGCATAGCTCAGCGGTAGAGTAGATGACTGTTAATCATTTGGTCCGTGGTTCGATCCCACGTGCCGGAGCCACTTCAAAATCCCTTATATATCGGTTTTATAGCACTTTTAAAATATCTAAATTTTGTACAAGTAAAAATTAAGTCCTTGAAAAGTCCGTGCAATAATTATTTTGATAAACATGATTATAAATTTTCAAATTTACATATTTCTTACTTTTCAACTAGATAAAAAAGATTCTGATAAATTAAGTCCGTAAAAGTCCTAATTAAAGACCCTAAACCCTACTACTCATCCACCCCTCAAACATAACCCTAAATAAAACATCATTAAGTCACTTCCTTTTATACAAGTCTCACAAAATATCTCAAGTTATTTTTTCTTTCTCAAATTGTAAAATAAGCTTATCTTTTTGAGTTGTTGATATAGTGTTCAAATAATCTTGTACTGCTTTAGAATATTTAGTGGTTTTTTTGCTATCAGATTTAATGAAAAATTTGGGGGTCTAAACACCCTTATTTAAAAAATTATTTTCCATAATTTACTAAGTAAAAATCAACTATTTTAATCTTCAATCCTTTATTAAATCCATTATGTATATTCA
>JAYEPG010000240.1:0-4634 GCA_034723795.1 Campylobacterota bacterium | reverse complement strand
AATAAAACAAAACAAAGAGGAAGTTCTTGGAGTATTAAATTAGCATTTAATTTATACAAAATATTTGGATACAAAACAGTATATTATATTATGTATCCTGTAACTTTCTTTTATTTTTTATTTGCTTCAAATGTGAAAGATGCTTTAAAAATCTATTATAAACACTTAAACATAAAGTTTACAAATAAAATATATTTTGAACACTTAAGGGTATTTGCTATTTGTATGGTTGATAGGTTTATATCAAAAGTTGATATAGACTCTTATAGATTTAAATTTGATGATGAAGATACACCTGTTAATATTTTAAATAATGGTGCTATTTTATTATTTTCCCATTTTGGTGGTTGGGCAGCATCTGTAAACTCTGCAAATGTAAAAAATAAAATAAATGTAGTTATGCAAGAAACAATGAGCAGTGGGATTAAAGATATTGAGAACTCTATAGAATCAACATCAAATACACATATTATAGATTTAAATAATGGTACTTTACAAGTCTCTATTCAAATAGCAAATGCTCTAATCAAAAATGAAGTAGTTGCCATAATGGCAGATAGAGCATCAAATGAAAAAGCGCAATTAGCTATGGAGTTTTTAGGAGAAGATGCATATTTTAATAAAAATCCATTTCAAATTGCATATAAAACTAATAAACCAATTTTAGTATATTTTATTGTTTTATCTGGGATGCAAGAGTATAAAATAGAGTGGATTAGAATTGATATAGATAAAACATTAAATGAAAATGAGGCTGTCCAAGAGGGGCTAAAAACTTATATAAAAAAATATGAAGAGATTTTAAAAGTTTATCCAAATCAATGGCTAAATTTTTATAATTTCTGGAAGAAATAAATATAATGACTGGGAGAAAAAATGAATTTAACAATAGACAAAAGAACAATAACTTTAGACGAGATAACAAATGCCTCAAATATAAAAATATCAGATAACAAAGAGTTTGTAACATTTATGAATCATACTCATGATTTTATGATGGATACTATTAAACAAGGTAAACCTATATATGGTATCACTACAGGTTACGGAGATAGTGGGAAAAACTATGTAAACTATGAAGATGCTCAAACTTTGCAAGTAAATTTATTTAGATTTCATGGTTGTGGTATAGGAAAAAACTTAAGTTATGAAGTTTGTAGATATGCAGTTATTTGTAGAACTATATCTTTAAGTAAAGCAAGGTCTGGAGTCTCTATGAATCTTTTACATAGATTAGAGATGTTGATTCAAAAAGATATTATACCTGTTATACCTTCTCAAGGTAGTGTAGGAGCAAGTGGCGATTTAACACCTTTATCTTATATAGCCGCAGTTATTGCAGGTGAGAGAGAAGTATACTATAAAGGTAAGATATGTGATGTTATGGAAGTTTATAATGAACTTGATATAGAGCCTTATGTATTTAAACCTAAAGAAGCATTGGCTATTATGAACGGTACAACTATTATGTCGGCTATTGCACTTAAAGCTATTGAAGAGTTTGAGGTTATTTTAGATTCTATGGAGTCTTATGTTGCTGGTATGTTTGAAGTTTTATTAGGCGATGATACACCAGTTGCTGATTTTGTACACGATTCAAAACCATTTAGTGGACAGATACAAAGTGCAAAAAATATTAAAAGAAAAATAGAAGGCTCAAAACTTACTCACGGCAGAGATGATAGATATGATAAATTTTTTGCTGATAATAATCTAAATATACAAGATACATATTCTATGAGATGTGCACCACAAGTTTTAGGTGTAATTAGAGACAATCTTAATATCTCTAAAAATTGGGTAGAAACAGAGATAAATAGTGTAAATGACAATCCATTAATTGATGGCGAAAACAAGAAAATATATACATCAGGGAACTTCTACGGTGGATATGTAGCTCATGCTATGGATACACTTAAAATATGTGCCGCAAATTTAGCTGATCTTCTTGATAAAGAGTTTGCCCTATTAGTTGACCATAAATTTAACCGTGGTATTGGTGAGAATCTAAAACTTTCAAAAGAGCCATTTTATCATGGATTTAAAGCTATGCAAATCAGCCTAAGTTCTTTAAGTGCAGATGTTATAAAAAATACTACAGCTGCTTCAATCCACTCAAGACCAACAGAATCTTTAAATCAAGATAAAGTATCTATGGGTACAACAGCCGCAAATGATTTTGCAAAAATGATACCAGACTTAAACAATATGTTGGCTATTGCATTTATAGGTATGGCTCAAGCTGTTGATGCAAGAGGTGCGAAACAAGTATCTCCACATCTTAAAAACATATATGATGAAATAAGAGAGATAGTAAAACCACTTTATGAAGATAGAAGAATGGATATTGATATAAAAAATATCAAACCACTTCTAAATACTGGAAAATTTATATAAAATGCAAAATTTAAATAAGCCAAAAGTATTAGTAACAGGAGCAACTGGTTCAATTGGTATTGAAATAGTAAAAGAGTATTCTAAAAAAGGATATTTTGTATATATACATTACAACACAAATATTCAAAAAGCACAAGAGTTATTAGAAGAGATTAAAGATGGTGAAATTATAACTTTTGACCTTAAAAATAAGAACTCTATCGAAGATTCTTTGGAAGATTTAGAAGTTGATGTACTTATAAACAATGCTGGTATCATAAAAGATAATCTTTTTTTCTTTATGGATGATGATGACTGGGAAGATGTAATCGATATAAATCTAAATGCAAACTTCTATATCACTAAACTTATAGCAAAAAATATGATTAGAGCAAAAAAAGGAAGCATAGTAAATGTAGCTTCAATATCTGGAATATGTGGAAATAGCGGTCAAGCTAACTATAGTGCTTCTAAAGGTGGAGTAATAGCTTTTACAAAAACTCTTGCTATTGAACTAGGAAGATACAATATAAGAGTAAATGCACTAGCCCCAGGTATCATAGAATCAGAAATGATTCAAAACTTACCAAATGAAAAAGAGTTAAAAAAACAGATTCCTCTTAAACGATTTGGTAAACCACAAGAAGTAGCATCTTGTGCTTATTTTATTGGAGTGGATGCCACTTATGTAAGTGGTGAGGTTTTAAATATAAGTGGAGCTATGCTTAGATAAATTCATGAGAGTTATTTTATCTTTAATCTATGTACCTATTATATTTTTTTCATTAAAATATTTTAATAGTTCTATTGAAGAGGTGCTTATATTAAAAGCTTTACCTCTTATTATCTCTTCAGTTATTACAATTTTGATGATTAGTTCTTATATCAAAAAGAATTCAATAATTTTATACTTTGCTAAAAAGTTTTCCAAAGTAAAAATATCAGAAAAGGAAAAAATATATATTCATAACTCTACAAAATTTTGGATATTTATAAGTATGATAAATATAACTATTCATTTTATTATATTTATAAATACAAATTCTAATTTTTGGCTCTTTTATAGCTCTATTGGGTGGTATCTTTTATTTATATCTGCTGGTATTTTACAGTTTTTACATAGAAAGTTTGTTTTTTTAAAAAGGATTGAAGTTGAAAATTAAAATTTTAAATGATAATGGAACTATAAATATTCACAACACAGATAAACTTACTCAAAATAGTACAGATAATGAGATAAGATTTATAAACTCATCATCAAAAGAGCAAAATACTATAGATATAATTAAAGCGTATAAGTCCAATAAAAAAACAATTTTGTTTGACAATACAAATAAAATATTATCTAAAAAATTAGATGAACTAAATTTAGATATATTTAAAAATAAAGATTTCTCAATGATGTTTTTTACTAGTGGAACGACAGGAAACCCACTAGGTGCATTAAAAACAAAAGAAAATTTAGAAGAAGAGATA
This sequence comes from Campylobacterota bacterium, assembly GCA_034723795.1. Taxonomy (GTDB): domain Bacteria; phylum Campylobacterota; class Campylobacteria; order Campylobacterales; family Arcobacteraceae; genus JAIOSF01. The sequence continues at coordinate 782 of JAYEPG010000240.1, read as the reverse complement.
AAAGTTTTTACACAACTTATTAAACAATACGATATAAAACAAGTAATTGTAACTGTACCTTTTATACATATCTATGGAACACTTTTAGGTCTTTTATTTCCACTATTTAACAATATTGATATTATTTTAAAAGAGCATTTTTTACCAAATAATTTACTAGAAGTAATAGAAGAGAACAGCTTAATAGTTACTACACCATTATATATTAAATCATTAAATAAAATAACACAAAATAAAGATTTAAAATCATCATTGTTTATTAGCTCAACAGCACCTCTAAATAGTGATGATACAAAAGAGTTTTTAAACAAATTTAATACAAATATCATACAACTTTTTGGATCAACTGAAACTAGTGGAATAGCATATAAAAAAGATACACAAGTGTTATGGACACCTTTGGATAAAGTAAATATATCGGTTAATTCTAAAAATGAATTAAAAATAAAATCTCCATTTGTATCAAATATATTGTTTGAAAACAATTTTATAAATACAAAAGCAGAGATACAAACTTTTGATTATGTAGAGATTGAAAAAAATAAATTTAAACTAATAGGTAGAAGTTCAAAAATATTTAAAATAGCTGGAAAAAGATACTCAACAATACAAATAGAAAATATCTTAGAAGAAATATACGAGATACAAAAAGCACTTGTGTTTGTTGAAAACAATGATGATAAACTAAGAGATGAGATATTAAATATAACTTTAGAAAGTAAAAAAGAGTTTAGTTCAAAAGAGATAAAAAATATACTTAAAGAAAAAATATCAAATCTAAA
>JAYEPG010000239.1:0-4651 GCA_034723795.1 Campylobacterota bacterium | reverse complement strand
AATATATATTGTTTCATAATAAAAAACATCCTAAACTTATGGGTAAAATTGAGATTGAACAATTTTTAACACATTTAGCTGTTAATAATCAAGTTAGTCCTGCAACACAGAATCAAGCATTTAATGCTATTTTATTTTTATATAGAGAAGTTTTGAATATTTCTATGGAAGATGAAAATATCCAAGCATTAAGAGCTCAACAGAAGAAACATATACCTGTGGTATTGACTATTGAAGAGGTAAGGGAGATTATTTTAAATCTAAATGGTATATATCAAATGATGATAAAATTGATGTACGGATGTGGCTTGAGGATGAATGAGCTTTTAAATTTGAGAATCAAAGATATAGATTTTGGATATGATAAAGTTTATATTTGGGATAGCAAATCTCAAAAAGACAGAACCATACCACTACCTTTAAAAATTAAGGATGAATTAAAACTTCAAGTTGAAAAAGTAAAAGAGATACATCAAAAAGATTTAAATGATGGATATGGTACTGTTCATCTTTCATATCAATTAGAAAAAAAATATCCAAAAGCAAAGCTTGAAACAAAATGGCAATATATATTTCCGATGAATAAAGTATCAAAAGACCCAAGAAGTCAAAAGGTAAGAAGACATCATATTTTAGATGTAACATTTAGTAGAAATATAAAAAATGCAGTTCAAAAATCTAATATAGACAAAAAAGTGTCAGCCCATACATTTAGACATAGTTATGCAACACATCTACTTCAAAATGGTACAGATATACGTTCTATTCAAGAGTTATTGGGGCATAAATCTATAGAGACAACTATGATATATACGCACGTTGTAAAAGAGTTAAATAAGAATGATATTCAAAGTCCTTTGGATTTTAATACTAGATGAATTAGTATAAAACTTTTCGTTAAGTTACTTTAGATAAAATACAAATTATAAATAAAAAAGAAATAAAAGTAGGAAATAAAATGGCACTTTATATATTTGGACATAAGATACCTGATAGTGATTCTATCATAGCAGCAATAGCAATGAGTTATTTAAAAAATAAATTAGGTGTAGAATCAATACCAACAAGACAAGGTGATATAAACCCTGAAACAGCATATATTTTAGAAAAGTTTGACTTAATAGCACCACAACTTAAAACTTCTGTTGCAGGTGAAGAGGTATATTTAACAGACTTTAGTGATATAGCTCAAGCTCCTGATGATATAGCTGAGGCTACTATTGTTGGTATTGTAGATCATCATAAACTTGGTGATTTAACAACTTCAACTCCATTAGAGTGTTGGATAAGACCTGTTGGATGTACAAACACTATAGTAAAAGAGATGTTTGACTACTATGAAGTTGAGATTCCAAAAGATATAGCTGGGGCTATGATGTGTGCAATTTTAAGTGATACAGTTATATTCAAGTCTCCAACTTGTACAAAACTTGATACAAAGATCACAAAAGAGTTAGCACAAATTGCTGGTATTGAGGACTATAAGGCTATTGGTTTAGAGATGTTCAAAGTAAAATCACAAGTTGAGGGAGTTCCAGCTAGAGACTTAGTTATGAGAGACTATAAAGAGTTTTCTATGAACGGAGCTAGTGTTGGTATTGGTCAACTTGAAGTTGTAGATTTATCTATCTTTGATGGTGTAAAAGATGATTTATTAGCAGATATTGAGAAACTTAAAGAGGAAAAAGGTTTAGATACTGTTCTTTTACTTTTAACAGATATTATTGCTATGGGTAGTGAGATACTAGTATCTTCAAACAGCAATGACAAAATAGAAAAAGCTTTTGATACAAAAATAGAAGATAGTAAGTTTTACTTAAAAGGTTGTTTAAGTAGAAAGAAACAGATTGTTCCATTTTTAGAGCCAGCTTTTTTATAAGTTATTTGGTACAATAATAGTTATGAGAATAGATAAATTTTTAAATGCTGTAAATATTACAAAAAGAAGAGCTGTAGCAGAAGATATGCTGGCTCATAAAGTTGTTGAGATAAACGATATAGTTGTAAAAAAAGCAAAAGAGGTAAAAGTGGGAGATATAATAAGTATCAAATATCTTGAGTATACTGATAAGTTTCAAGTTCTACAAATACCTGCTACAAAATCTACTCCAAAATCAAAACAAAGTGAATATGTTACAAAGTTAGTGTAAAAAAGGGAAAATATGTTTAATAAAGCAAGATTAAGATTTGATGATATTTTTGAAAATAGATTAGAAGCTGATACTACAAGAGAGTATTTAGTTGATCTTTATGATCGTGGTGAAACAGCAGATGAGATTGCAGCAGCAGCTACAGCTATGCGTGACCATATGATACCTTTGACTGTTGAACAATCTTTACAAGAGAAACTTATCGACAACTGTGGAACAGGTGGAGATAAAAGTAATAGCTTTAATATCTCTACAACAGTATCTATTATGTTAGCTGCTTGTGGCTGTAGTGTTGCAAAACATGGAAATAGAAGTATCACAAGCAACAGTGGAAGTGCTGATATGCTTGAAGCTTTAGGTGTGAACTTAACTTTAACATCAACTAAACAAATCGAGATGTTAAAGCAAACTGGATTTGTTTTTATGTTTGCAGTAAATCATCATCCAGCTATGAAACATATCATGCCTATAAGAAAGTCAATAGACCATAGAACGATTTTCAATATCTTAGGACCTTTATCAAACCCAGCTTCAGTTCATAAGCAGCTTATTGGTGTATTTAGTAAAGAGTATGTACCTAAAATTGCCGAAGCATTAACTCAAATAAATACAAAAAGAGCTATGGTAGTAAGTTCTGCTGATGGTATGGATGAGTTAAGTATCAGTGATGTTACATATTGTGCTTTTGTAGAAAGAGGTCAATTCTCAGAGTTTGTAATAGACCCTAGAGAGTATGGTTTTGATCTATATCCAAAAGAAGAGATTGAAGGTGGAGATGCTAAACATAATGCTACTATAACTAAAGGTATTTTAGATGGTAGTATAAGTGGTGCAAAACTAGACATCGTACTTTTAAATACAGCGGTTGCACTTTTAGTTGATGGAAAAGTGAACTCAACAGAAGAGGGTATACAAATGGCAAAAGATGTTATAAATAACGGTGATGCTATTAAAAAACTTGAAGAGATAGTAAAAGTTTCAAATGAAATCTAAAAAGTTTGATTTAGGTATTGATGAACTTGATACTTTAATAAGCTATTTAAAATCACAAATTGAAAAAAAAGATATAGTTGTTTTACTTCAAGGTACACTTGCAAGTGGAAAAACAACTTTAGTAAAACATTATGTTGCTAGTTTGGGATATGATGATAAGGTTACTAGCCCAACATTTTCACTTCAAAGTGTTTATGGTGAAGATATATTTCATTATGATGTTTATAATAAAACTTTAGAAGAGTTTATCTCTCTTGGACTTTTAGAAGAGTTTGAAAATGAGGGTGTACATTTTGTGGAGTGGGGTGATGATAAACTTGAAAACATATTAAAAGAGTATGGTTTTGATTGTTTAAAAATATCTATAGAGAAAAAAGAAGATAAAAGAGAGTATAAAATTGGATCATAAAATAGAAGTAAAAAGTATTGCAAAAACTATTAAAAAAACTCAAATTCTACATGATATAAGTTTAGATATTAAAAGTGGAGAAACTGTTGGTCTTTTAGGTCCAAATGGAGCAGGAAAGACAACAAGTTTTTATATCATATGTGGTTTGATTAAACCATCTAGTGGTGAGATACACTTTGATGACCATGATATTACACATCTTCCTTTACATAAAAGAGCTTTAAGAGGTATCGGGTATTTACCTCAAGAATCATCTATCTTTAAAGATTTAACAGTTGAAGAAAACCTAATGTTAGCTGCTGAAGTATCTATTGATGATAAAAAACTTAGATGGGAAAGAGTTGAAGAGTTATTGGAGATTTTCAATATCGAACCAATTAGACATAGAAAAGGTATAAGTTTAAGTGGTGGGGAGAGAAGAAGAACAGAGATAGCCAGAGCTTTAGTTTCAAACCCTAGATTTTTACTTCTTGATGAACCTTTTGCTGGTGTTGATCCTATTGCTGTTAAAGATATTCAATCTATTATAAAACAACTTACAACTATAGGTATTGGTGTACTTATAACTGATCATAATGTAAGAGAAACTTTACAAATATGTGATAGAGCTTATGTTATGAAAGCTGGTTCTATACTTGCTAGTGGAACTGCACAAGATATAAAAGATAACGAAGTAGTAAGAGAACACTACTTAGGAAAAGATTTTACTTTTTAGATAACTCTTAATGTAGGAAAACTCCTACATTAAAAATAACATTATATAAATACCAACTCCACTATATGCTGTAAGTGTAATACCTACAAAAAGTAGTTTTGCGTATTTTTTATGTGTTTTGAAAAATGGTGAGTTAAACTTATCTTGTTTATATGAGTTGTAACTTTTAATCATCATTACTATCCATCCAACCACACTTGCAAGAGCAATTAAAATATGTATTATTAGATATGTAATAAAGTATTCTGTTGATACAGAACTATCTTTTAAAAACTCTCCAAATCCACCAACAACTCTAACTCCAATCTCAAAAATAACAATCACAACCATAGTTATAATAAATATTCCCAATTGAGCTTGCATATGTTGTTTATATTTTTTATT
>JAYEPG010000238.1:0-4682 GCA_034723795.1 Campylobacterota bacterium | reverse complement strand
TATTATTATATTTAGTTTGCTTTTAATATATTGGATTGTGAATTATTGTTGATTTTTTTTGTTAAACAGGTTTTTGATATTTTATTTGGATTTTTTGATAAATGGGAGTGTGGCTGCATATAGGCTGTCTATTTTATATTATTTTATCAAGTACTATTTTAAGTTAGTTTTTAAAATGATATAACTCAACTTTCGGGGCTAAAATCTAACTGATTTTGCACTGTAAGCCTTAAATTACTGATAATTTCAAAAATCATAAAAAAAAACAAATACGTCATAAGGTTGTCAAGTTAAACATTTATAATTTTACATATTTAAAACAATGGAGTAACAAATGAACAATCAAATTAACCTTATGGAAATAAATTCACCAAATATTGGAAAAATGGATGATTCTGTCGAGTTTCAAACTTTATATATAAATAATTTAGTAGGTGAACATATAAAGTCAAATAAGTTAAACATTAGAACACATGAGCTAATAAATATGAATACTAAAGATTTTAAAAGAGTTTTTAAAATATTAGAATCTAAATTTGATCTTTATCAGATTCATAATAAAAGAGTATTAATTATGAAAGAAGATTTACTTGCTGAGCTATGGTGGGTATATGATTCTTCATTTACAGGATTTAATTTGAGTTTACTTTCAAGTAGTATTCAAAATTCACAAAAAGGTTTTAATCTAATAAAAGAAACTTTAAAAGAGTTTTTAATTGATGATACTCCTACAGAATATACACTTATGCAATATGATAATGGTAACATAAGAGAAACAAATTATCAAGATATAATTGAAGTTGACTTTAATACACTTGCCGTACCATTTGTTGAGGATTCGGATAAATATATTGAAGACTATTTAAATTCCAACTCATCTATACTTATTTTAAATGGTGAGCCTGGAACAGGAAAAACTACTTTTACAAAATATGTACTTTCAAAGTTAAATGAAAAAGTTATAAAAAAAGACAATATATGCAATGTTTTGTATAGTTTTGATGAGAATATATTTTATGCCCAAGAATTTTTTCATCAGATAGTTTATAAAGATTTTGACGTGATAGTATTAGAAGATTTCAATCAAGTAATACATAAAAATTCAGATGAACAAGGTGGACTTAATCCTTTACATAAACTACTATCACTAACTGATGGGATATTAAATAAAAATAAGAAAATAATTATAACAACTAATATTGATAGCAAATCACAAATACATCCAGCACTTACTAGACCAGGTAGGTGTTTTGATGTACTTAACTTTAGAAATTTACATGGAGTAGAGATAGATAACCTTTGTGATAGTTATGATAAAGATCTAGATCTACAAATAGAATCTATAAATCTTAGTGAATTTTTTGCAAGGTGTGATGGTGAACAAAATACAAAGATGGCAAATAATAAACTAGGATTTTAATATGACTGATAAAATACAACAATATATAGATGAGCAAGAATACTTAAAAGAAAACTCTACATATATAAAATATGTAAAAATATTAATAGATGAATATCCAAATCCTAGAGAGGTACTTAGAAAAAAATCTATTGAACAGTTAAATAGTGATTGGATTCTTTCAAAAAGTACAAAAAAAGAAAATCAAACAATGAAAACTAAATTTATTAATGACTACAAAGAGGTACAAAATATTAATTCTTTACTAAATAATAGTAATAAAGATATTATCGATGCAGAAACTTTAGATAGCAAAGATGAACCATATAGCTTACCTAAAGAAATAAACTTTGAAAATCTCATAAACGAGGAGAAATAGATGAAAAATATATTACTAATAATCACAATATTTTTAGGAACACTATATTCAAATCAAAATCTAACTAAAAATATAAAAGATATAGCTATAAATGCAAAACAAAAATATGGTGCAAAAGAGATACTTATATCAATAATAGATGATACTATACATAAAAATATAGTAACAATTAGTTCAAATGAAAACGATGAAAATATTTCAAAATTTGAATTTGAACCTGGTGCACTTTTTAAACCACTTACAATGGCTATTGCACTTGATAATGGCTACATAAAAGAAAGTGAAATATTTTATGCTAATAATAATGGAATAAAAGATAAAAATGATTTTTATCCAGCAGCTATAAAAAGAGTTGATGGTTGGGTAATAGAAGATTATCAAAAACATAAAGAAAAATATATTACTTTAAAAAAAGCACTCTTAACCTCTAATAATACTGTCCTATCAGATATATTTATAAGAGTAAGTGCTGATGATATTACAAATAATATAAAAAAAATTGGTGTTGTTATAGATCATAAAAAGGAAAAATACCAAAATCAAAATATATATAAAGCAACTACCTCTTACGGTATGGGTATATCTAGTACACATGAACTACTATTAAAATCATATACTCTGTTTAATAATAATGGTAAGAAAGATAATAGACAAGTATTTAAACCATCAACTATTAAATATATGTCAAATATATTAGAAGATATATCATTAAAATATAAGGTTATAAAATCAAATAATAAAGCTATTAAAATAGGTATAAAAACTGCTACAACAAATCTTATCGAAAAATCACCAAATACAAAAGAAGCTTTTTACTCAAATACAAAATTCATTAGTTCTGTATTTGGATATTTAAGGGTAAAAGATAAAAAATACACTATTGGAGTTAGTGCAATTGAGCCAAAGGTAACTAAAGATTATCAACATTATTCTTCTAAATGTGCAGTACCTATTTTTAAAGAAGTTGTTAAGCAGTTGAGTATACGAGGAAATGATAATATCTGATATTTTTATATGAAACAACTTTATTCTAATAGAGATTTAAATATAATTGTTTCATGAAACATGATTACGATAAAATATTAACACGTCTAACAGCAATACTTTCAAGACTTTATCAGGGTGAGAAACTTCAACCAAAAGATTTATCTGAAGAGTTTAATGTAAGTTTACGAACGATTCAAAGGGATTTTAAAGAAAGATTACTATCTTTTCCAATTTTTTATGAAAATAAACATTGGCAGATGGATAGTAACTTTAAATTAGAAAAAAACATATCAATACAAGACAGTATAACACTTGATATACTTGAAAACCTAAGTAGTAACTTTGGAAATCACTTCCATACTCAAACATCAAAGATATTAAATAAACTAAAAAATAGACACTACAGTCCTATATTTACAAAACTAAATATGGAAGATATAAGTGATGAGTTTAAAGCTATGATCACTTTTGAAGAAGCTATACTTTCTAAAAACCCTATAAAGATAAAATATACTACAGAAAAAAAAGAGGAAGATGTAAAAATCAATCCTATCAAAATAGTAAACTTTGAGGGGCTGTGGTATCTTGTAGCAACAGATGAAAACAATAAGTTAAAAAGCTATTATATAAAAAATATCACTTTATTAAAAACATACAAATTAACATTTACTATTCCTAAAAAAATAGAAGAGATACTAAACAATGCTATTTCAATTTGGTTTAGCGATAATGAACCTTTTAAAGTGATACTTGAAGTAGATAATCATGTAGCAAAATTTTTTAAAACAAAACCCATATCAGCTACACAAGAGATAGTATCAGAAGATGAAAATAAACTTACTATATCTGTCATGGCTTCAAGTGATTGGGAGATTATACCTATTGTTAAAAGCTGGATACCTTTTGTAAAAGTTATTGAACCTAAACGAATACAACTAACCGTACAAGAGGAAGCCAAAAAGTTTTTAGAACTGTAAAACTTTAATATTTTTACAATTTTAATCTACCCTATAAGTCTTTGATACCTTAGAAGTTTCAAGGGTATCAAAGATGTTCCACAAATGTATAAAATTACTACAATTAAACAACTAATCAAAAAAACGACACTACCTTGTCAAAAAGTTTAAATATAATTTTCATATAAATTTAAAACAAAGGATTCGTATGAAAACGCATTTTTACTCTATTTGGATACTCATTAAAAAACTTTTAGTGATAAGTTCAGTATTTACTTTAAGTTTATTGGTATGGAATTTCGTATTAGATATTCCATATATACCAATAGCTATAAGTATCTATTTTACATATTGTGTACATACGGTTATAAAATATCATACATCATTCTATGATATACCGTACAATCATTTAAAGGCATATCTTAGGGCATTGAGTGAATATGAGGGTACTGTATACGGTGAACTTGTAGAGGACTATCCTAAACAAAATATTACAAAAAGACATTTTAGATACTGGTGGGATTTTAGAGATGTTCACAATCTTATAAAATTTACAATTCTATATTTAAATTATCATCAACCAAAATAGCTTAAAAATGTATATAGAAATAGAAAAAAATATTGAAAATATCAAATCTCAATTAAAAATAGATAGTGATAATTTTCAATTACACCATGATATAGGTTTAGAATATGAAAGATTAGGAGATATTGATCTTGCATTAGACTCTTACGGCAGAGCATTATCTATTGAACCTAATTGTCCAGATTCTTTAAATGCTATAAAAAGATTAGAAAAAGTGAGGTGATTATTATGACAATATCAGCAGTAAACAGAGCTACTATGCAATCACAGTTAAATTCTCAATCAGGAATCAAATTAACACCATCTACAAATAATTGGATGAATGCAATAGCAGAATCTTTAAAACTGAATCATATAGAATCTGTATCAAAAATA
>JAYEPG010000237.1:0-20216 GCA_034723795.1 Campylobacterota bacterium | reverse complement strand
TCTTTTCTAACAGATGAAACAATATCAATCAAAGCTGGAGTTGAGGCATAGTTTAATTTAACCAAACCATCATTAATGATAAAGTTATCATCACCCCATATATCTATACCGTAGTTGTTCACTTATTAAAACTCTTCTAAAGAGATACTTTTTTCATCTTTTGTAGTAAAATCTTTTGTCCAAATAGTACCATTTGTTAACTCATCATCACCAATAAGGGCTATTTTAGTAGCTCCTTGTTTTTGTGCATTGTTAAGATGTTTGCTAAAGCTTCTTACTTTATAATCTGTTATAACTTTTGTAGTTTCTCTTTTGTCATAAACAGCAGAAAAAACCATATCAACAGCATCAGCACTCATAGCACCAATATATAAAACTTCTTCAGTTGATTCAGGTTTAACAATAAGTTCTAAAAGTCTTTCAATACCTATTGCAAAACCAACTGCAGGAGTGGGCTTTCCACCTAAAAACTCTACAAGCCTATCATATCTTCCACCACCAGCAATTGCACTTTGAGCTCCAATATTATCGCTCACAAATTCAAATGCAGTTTTTGTATAGTAGTCAAGTCCACGAACTAAGTTTGAATCTACTTCATACTCAATCCCATTGTTTTCTAATATATCTTTTAGTTTTTCAAAGTCTGAATGACAAGATGAACATAAGTTTTCAGTTATACTTGGAGCTTCTATTAAAGTCTCTTTACAAGATTTATTTTTACAATCAAGAACTCTAATTGGATTTGTTAATATTCTTCTATCACAATCTTCACAAAGATCTAACTCTTTTAGGTGATCAACTAAACCATCTTTATAAGTTGGCATACACTCTTTACAACCAAGAGAGTTTAACTGAAGATTAAAACCAATACCAAAGAAGTTTAACATCTCACTTATCATTAAAATGATAGTTGCATCTTCGTAAACACTAGCCTCACCGAATGATTCACAACCAAACTGGTGAAAACTTCTTAGACGACCTTTTTGAGGTCTTTCATATCTAAACATAGAACCATGATAATAAACTCTATTTAATCCACCTGCTCTATCTTTTTTATTTTGAACAAACCATCGTACAACTCCAGCAGTTCCTTCAGGTCTTAAACATACATCATGTTCACCTTTATCAATAAACTGATACATCTCTTTAGAAACTATATCACTACTTTCACCTACGCTTCTTTTAAATAAAGCTGTCTCTTCTAAAATAGGTGTTTCTATGTAACCATATCCATATTTTTTTGCTATTGCTGAACAGTTCTCTATAAAATAGTTAAAAAGTTCACTATCATTATCGATAATATCTTTCATACCTCTAAGGCTTTGGATGTTTGCCATATTTGTAATTTCCTTGACTTTAATATATTAAATGCAGCGTATCATAAATTAGCTTTTAAGTTAATATATCACTCTATTATTAACTTTGCATTTCTTATAGCACTAGGAGGAAAAGTAATATTTATTAGTTTTGCAGTTTTTTTATTTATTACTAAATATACATTTCCATACTTCACTGGTAAATCCTCAGTATTTACACCTCTTAAAATTCTATCAACCATTCTTGCAGACTGCTTACCTAACTCATCATGTATAAAACCATAAGTAAACAATGCACCTTTTTGAACTTGTTGGTAACTAGGAACAGATAATGGTAACTTTTTTGATATAGAGTATTTTGCAAACTCTTTTATTTTTGCTTCTATTCTAGAATCTCTTGGTAAAAATATAGCATCAGCACATTCTGAACATTGTTCAAAAAATTGTTCTATAGTCATATCTTCTAAAAAAGGTTTCTCTATTAGGTTTATATTTAAAGATTTTGCAATATCACGAATAGCATATCTTGAAGCTATTGAACTCCCATCATTTATAGAATAAGGTATCAATACATTTTTTATATTTGGAGATATAGTATACAACCACTCAAACCTTTTAGAATCACCAGTAGGCAACCTAATACCAGTAATATTCCCTTTAGGAGAATTTTGATTATTCACAATATTTGAACTTTTAGGGTCATTTACAGGGCAAAATACAACAGGTATATTAAGACCTTTAACTGCTCTTTTAACCTCTTGAGTTGCTGGAGTACTAGATACAAGTATTAAGTCTGGTTTTTTTTCTATTACAGACTTCACTATAGGTTTTAAGTTTTTAACTACTTTTGCTGCACCTGGGACTATATATTTTATATTTTCATTCTCTTTCCAACCATAACTTTCCATCTTATTTTTAAAACCATTAAATGTATTATCATCAACTTTTGATAAAGATACAAAAGCTACTTTTTTTATTTCAATCTCATCTTTACTGTTATTTAAAGAGAATGTTATAAACATAGTTATTACAAGAGCTAATATTATAAAAATATTTCGATTCATTAGTTTGACCTTTTAATAAAAGTTATGATAATATAATACTATAAGTTATATAAATAATTGCATAATAAAAGGATGATACAGGATGAAGTTACCTATAAAAATAAGTTTAGGCGTTTCTATAATAAGTATTGTATTTATGCTACTTCTATTTAATAACATCCACAATCAACTAATTCAAGCAAAAAAAGAGTATATAGTAGAAAAATCTATTGAAGATTTAGAAGACTTAAAGAAGCATATTGACCTAATAATAAACAAAGCAAAAAATACATTAACTACAATAACTATCACAGATATAAGTGCCCAAGATACTATTACTAAACAAAAATTTAGATTTGAACTATATATGAAAGATATATCAGAAATACGTGAACTAAAATATATATCATTAGAGGGTGATCAACTATTAAGTGTTTCAAATAAAACAATTATAGAAAATATAGATAAAAAATCTTATCTAAATGAAAACTCTTTTATAACATCACTAAAAGATAAAGTTTATATAAGTGATATATATTTTACAAAAAATGATAATGAGATGATGATAGATATAGCACAAGGTGTAACTGATATAACAACACAAAAAATTTCAGCAGTGATTATTGCAAAAATTTCAATGGCTTCAATTCAAGATATAATAAGCGATAAACTTATTGATTTTGATGGTATCGCATTATTAAATCAAAAAACAGATAAATTTTTATACAAAAGTAGTCATGCTAAAGATATATCTAACAATGATTTCTTTTCTTTAACATCTACTATTAATACAATATCAAAAGATGAACATTCACATCTTTTAGTTTCAAGTGAATATAATAATCTACAATTAAAACTTAAACTATTTTTACTTACAAAAGAGAGTAGCCTTTTTTATGAAATAGAAAATACTATCAATAAGAACCTACAACTCTTAGCATTAATAATACTTTTTTCTACAATCATAACTTATCTTTTAATTAGCAATACTCTAAAACCTATTGAGAAACTAATCAAAGATGTAAAAACTCGTTCATCAAAAATTGATAATAAGTTTGACACCAATACAAAATCATCACTTGATGAGGTTGACGAGATGAAATACTATTTTGATATATTTATAAAATTAATTGAACATGATAAAGAGCGATTAAAAAACTTTAACTCAACACTTCAAGAAAAAGTTGATCAAGAGATACAAAAAAATCAAGAAAAAGAGAAACTTATAGCAAGACAATCAAAACTAGCAGCATTAGGTGAGATGATGGATGCTATTGCACATCAATGGAAACAACCACTAAGTATAATAGGTATCAATATACAAAATTTAAATATGAGAGTTATGCTTAATGAAGATATAACACCACAAATTATTCAAGAGACAAGTGATGAAACACAAAAACAGATATTACATTTAGTTTCTACAATTGATGAATTTAGAGAATTTTTTAGACCAAACCAAGAACTATCAACTATAAATATAAAATCAATGATAAGTTCAACTTTAGAGCTTATGGACAATGAGTTGATGAAAAACAATATCAAGTATGAAATAATTGGTAATGATAAAGCAGAAATATCATGTATTAAAAATGAATTTAAACATGTATTTATAAACTTAATCAATAACTCAAAAGATGCTTTTATTGAAAACGGTATCCAAAATAGAAAAATGATTTTTAATATCTTAAAAGAAAATGACAAAACCGTAATCAAAATATATGACAATGCAGGTGGAATACCAGAAAAATATATAAATAACATATTTATATCAAACTTCACAACAAAAAAAGATGGTGAAGGTACAGGAATAGGACTATACCTAACTAAACAAATTATAGAGAAACTTGATGCGACAATAGAAGTTGCAAACGTCAATAATGGTGTATGTTTTACAATTAAACTATAATAAACTTTGTTTTAAAGTGGTGTAGTAGTTTTCTATCTTTTTATTTTGGTACTTTATTGCACCTTTAATTAAAATTTCACACTTTTGAATTATTATATTTTTTATATCTTGTGAATACTTAGAGTTTAGATGTTTTTGTAAAGACTTTATCCTATATGTATCCATAAGTGGTGTAGCAAAAGATAGTTGTTCTTTATGACCTGCAATCTTTTTTATCAGTTGTTTTTCTATAATCCCAAGCTCATACTTATATAATATTCTAAGCCATAAATCATAATCCTCACAAACTTTTAAATCTTCATCAAATAAACCAACATCGTCAAGTATAGATTTATGAATCATAACAGTAGATGCACCAATAAGTGTATTTGAAATATTTTGTTTAAAACAAAAGCCTGATTGTTTTTGTTGGTGTTTTTTTTGTTTTATTACTTTATCATTAAATAACCAAAGTTCAAGAGTATGTGAAAATAAAATATTTTTATTTTGTTTATGGAATTTTATCTGCTCTTCTATTTTTGTATCTTCCCATAAATCATCACTATCTAAAAAACACAACCAATCATTTGAAGAGATTTTTATCCCAAGGTTTCTTGCACTTGAAACTCCACTATTTTTTTGTTTTATATATTTAATTTTATTTAGGTTTGTATCACAGAATGGTTTTAAAATATTTTGCGTATCATCAGTTGAGCCATCATCAATTACTATTACTTCATCTACCTTAACAGTTTGATTTAAAACTGTTTGGATAGTTTTAACAATAAATTCTGATCTATTGTATGTTGGTATTATTACACTTATTTTCAATAGTTCTACTTTTATTTTCTATTTTTTAGGGGATTTAGTTGTTTTTTTATTTTTTTAGGAATTTGCCCCATTTTAAGTTCTGTTTTTTTTATAAAGTTATTTTGTTTATCAAACTTATTTACATACAAAATATTCTTTTTTATATCAAAACTTATAGCTTTAAATATAAAACCATTATCTTCAAAAGTTAAATTTAATTTATCCATTTTTATTCACATTTATTCATAATTATTTTTTGTATTATAGCCTAAAATGTTCTAAACTTTATATTTTGGGTACTATTTATCTTATTTTGTTCTATATAATCATTTTCAATAGTTTGCAATTCATAATAGTTTTGATTTGTATCATCACTTACAAATAATTTTGATATGCCTGATATTAAAACACTTAAGATAACCAGTGATATTAACACCTCAAAAAGTGTAAAACTATTTTTATTCAAAACATCCCCTTATTTTAAATTATATCAAATAATATATTAGATAGAATCTATTTTTAACATAAAGGACAACAATGCAAAAAAGAATTCTTTGGGCCACTCAGATGGTTTTATTTATATCTCTAACTACTTCTATATTTTCGGGATGTAGTTCAAAAAATGAGGTACAAGAGTACAATAAACCAGCAGTTTACTGGTATAATAAAATGATAAAACAAATATCAAATGGTCAAATAGATGAGGCGGATGATACATATACTTCATTAGAGTCTGAACATAGAAATTCACCTTTATTACCAAGTGCAATTATGATTATTGCAAATGCACACATGAATGATGAAGCTTATCAAATGGCAAACTTTTACTTTGATGAATATCTTAAAAAATTTGCTTTAAAACAAGATGCAGACTATATTAGATTTTTAAAAATCAAGTCAAACTTTTTAGCTTTTAAAAATGAGTTTAGAGAACAAGAACTTTTAACTAAAACACTTATAGAAACAGATAAATTTATAAAACTTTATCCACATTCACAATATATTCATGTAGTAAAAACTATAAGATCTAGACTATTTATGGGAAAAGCTATCTTTGATAAAGAGATTTCTGATCTTTACAGTAGAATTGATAAACCTGCAGCACAAACTATCTATGCTACAAAAGCAAAGCAAAGCTGGGAAGATTTAGAATCTATTGAGCCTGTTGATACACCTTGGTATAGAGCAATATTTGAATAATATTAAAGGTAAAAAATGCAACTAAAAGATTATGATAGTTTTCCAGATAGGTTACCAATACTTGTAGAGGATAGTATTTTTTTATATCCTTTTATGATAGCACCTATATTTATAAGTGATGAACAAAATATTAATGCTGTAGAATACGCAATAAACAACAACAAACTAATAACAGTTG
Source organism: Campylobacterota bacterium (assembly GCA_034723795.1). Taxonomy (GTDB): domain Bacteria; phylum Campylobacterota; class Campylobacteria; order Campylobacterales; family Arcobacteraceae; genus JAIOSF01. The sequence goes on along the minus strand of JAYEPG010000237.1, from coordinate 13,781 downwards.
CAGTAAGTAAAGAGACTACAGATAAAACTTCAAAAGAGTTTTATAATGTAGCTGTTGTTGGAAATATTATGAGAAAAATCACTCTTCCTGATGGTAGAATTAAAGTACTTTTCCAAGGCTTGGAAAAAGTTGATATTAAAGAGATAGTAAACGGTTCACCTTTAATGGGAATAGTTGATATGCTTCCAACTTTACCTTTTGATGAGAATAAGATAAAAGCTATACTTGATATTTTAAAAACAAATATAGATAAACTATCAAAACTAAACACAAAGTTTCCAATTGATTTAATAAAAACAATTGATGAAAGTATCGATCCTATAAGAATAGCTGATTTAGTATCTTCTGTTATTAGAATTACAAATGATGAAGCATACAATCTATTTAAAGAGACAAATATTGAAACAAGACTTTTAGGTATTATTGATCATATCAAAAAAGAGATTGAAAGTTTTAAACTTAAAAATGAGATAAATAAAAAAGTAAATACAAAACTTGATAAACATCAAAAAGATTATATTTTAAAAGAGCAGTTAAGAACTATACAAAAAGAGTTAGGATCCGATAATACTAGAGATAAAGAGATTGCTGCATTTAAAAAAGAGTTAAAAAAGTTAAAACCTTTTATGCCAAAAGTTGGATATAAAGAGACTAAAAAACAGATTGAAAAACTATCAAGAATGCATCCTGATAGTGGAGATGCTGCAACTATCCAAACTTATATTGAACAAATTTTAGAGATACCTTTTGGAAAAAAAGCGGATGAAGCTTGTGAAGTAAAAGATGTTGAAACACAACTAAATCAAGATCATTATGCTTTAAGTGAACCAAAAGATAGAATTATAGAATTTTTTGCAGTTAAACAACTTTTAGAACAAAGAGAGATTAAACAAGATAAAAACAATAGTACTGTTTTATGTTTTGTAGGACCTCCTGGAGTTGGTAAAACTTCACTAGCAAACTCTATTGCATCTGCACTAAAAAGACCACTTGTAAGAATTGCACTTGGTGGTATGGAAGATGTAAATGAACTAAGAGGACATAGAAGAACTTATGTTGGTGCTATGCCAGGTAGAATTGTACATGGACTTACAACAGCAAAAACTATGAATCCTGTGGTTGTTCTTGATGAGATTGATAAAATAAGCAGTAATCATAGAGGAGACCCAAGTGCTGTTATGCTTGAGATTTTAGATCCTGAACAAAATGATACATTTAGAGACTTGTATTTAAACTTTGATATAGATTTAAGTTCTTGTATATTTATAGCTACTGCAAACAATGCTAGTAATATCCCTGCACCTTTAAAAGATAGAATGGAGTTTATTCAAATCAGTAGTTATACACCTAGTGAGAAGTTTCATATTGCAACAGACTATTTAATACCTCAAGAGATAAAAAAACATGGTCTTAAAAAATCTGAAATAAATTTAAGTAAAGCAACTATTGAACTTATAATAGAAAAATTTACAAGAGAAGCAGGAGTAAGAAACCTACGTAGAGTTTTTGGTAAACTTTATAGAAAAGTTGCAAAAGAGCTTATGTATGATGAAGATATAAAAAAAGTATCTATAAATACAAAAAATCTTGAAAATTATTTAGATAATCCAGTTTTTGAAATAGACCCAGCAGATAAAACAAATAGTGTAGGTATTGCAAATGGTCTTGCATGGACGAGTGTTGGTGGTGATGTTCTTAAAATAGAAGCTGTTAGGTTTGCAGGGAAAGGGACTTTATCTCTTACTGGAAATATGGGTGATGTAATGAAAGAATCTGCACGAATAGCACATAGTGTTGTAAAAAGTTTAATTGATAAGAAAAAACTTAAAAATGCAACATTTAAAAATAGTGATATTCACATGCATATTCCTGAAGGAGCAACTCCTAAAGATGGTCCAAGTGCTGGTGCTGTTATGGCACTTACAATTGCATCTATCTTAAGTGGTAGAAAAATAAAAGCTGATTTAGCAATGACAGGAGAACTTACACTTACAGGTAAAGTTTTACCTATTGGTGGATTAAAAGAGAAACTAATAGCTGCTTACAAAGCAAAAATGAAAAAAGTATTAATACCAACAAAAAACTTTAAAAGGGATTTAAAAGATATTCCTGATGAAGTAAAAGAGAATTTAGAGATTGTTGCTATTAGTAAAATTGAAGAGGTGTTAGATCACGGTCTAGTTTAGACCCAATATAAAAAATAGCAGGAAAAATTAAGTGGATAGAATAGATCATATAAATGAACTTTTAGAAGATACTGATTTTAAAAGTACAAGAAAACAAAGTATTATCGTAAATAATTTCTTTTCACTTATTACTATTATTATGATGTCTATAGCTATTATTTTATATGTAAACTATGTAGTTCCTGCTCAAGAGGCTAAAAAAGCAAGGGAAGAAAAAAAGATAAAACATCAAGAATATTTAGACTTAAGAGCCAAACAAATTGCACTCTCACATAAACTAAACTCACCTGTAGAAACTAAAAAAGAAGATATAAATGCGACAAAATAATATAACAGCTACAAATATAATCATCCTAATCACAGTTATTATGTATGGAGTTCAAAATAGTATTGAAAATGGTATTTTATACCTAGGATTAAATATCTACTTTTTTAAAGCCCAGCTTTACTATCAACTATTTTCAACAATGTTTACACATGGTGGTATTGCACATATTTTAATGAATATGTTTGTATTGTATCAATTTGGAAATATGATTGAAAAAGCTATTGGAGTTTGGAAATATCTATTTTTATATTTTATTGGTGGAGTTTTAACATCTATTGGAAGTTTAGCATATATGTACTATACAGGTGACTGGTCAAACTTAGTGGGTGCTAGTGGTGCTATTAGTGTACTTCTTGGTTGGTTTGCTCTAAAAGACAAAACTCAAAGAAGCGGTATAATTGTATGGGTAGTTCTAATATCAATACTACCCTTATTTTTAGGGCTTCCAATTGCTTGGTATAGTCACTTTATAGGTTTTGCATTAGGTTGGACTATCGGATTTTTCATTTAAATTATGATACAATTAAATATGTTAAAAATATTAATTTTATTGGTTATGTCTATACTTTTTACTGGTTGTTCAAACCTTTTGCCTAGTGCGGAAAAAACTTCAGTCTCACATTGGGGTAGTTATGATGATATATTTAAATCATATACTCAGGTGAAGGAGTACAAAACAACAAAGGCAGAACTTCATAAACTTGGATTTAATCCATTCTCTACACCAAATATAAAAATACTAAATCATCTAGATATAAAAAAGAAATTTTTAATTACATCTTCTATTAAGATGAAAGATTTGGATAATGGCGTTCAAGAGTGTATAAAGTCTAAAAACCAATGTATAGCATATGAAGCTATTATAAAATATACTAAAAGAAAAAGGTATGGAAGTGTTATGTTGGACCTTTTTAATTTTAGAAAGAATACCCGTGAAACAGGTTGGATTTTTTCAGCATTAGTTATAATTAATAATGATATGGTAGTTTATAAACTATCAAATTCAAAACCAAAGATAGATAGTAAAGAACGAAAGAAAAATCCTTTAGGACCTTTTCAAAGTATGGAATCTGTTTTAAGAGCGACGGTGAGATAAACAATGAAAAAACTTGTACTAATATTAACACTTCCATTGTTTCTATTTGGTGTTGAGTTACAAAGTGACTATGATATAAGTTTTGGAATTTTTGGAAGCCTTGGAAAAGCTAAAACTTATATAAATAGAGATAATAAAAAATATAATATTAAAGTTGAAGCTTATGCCCAAGGATTTGCAAAATATTTAAGTAACTATAGAAAAGAGACTTACGAGAGTAAAGGTATAGTTAAAGATAATCTTTTATATCCTTTAGAATATACAAAAACTAAAAGTACCTATAGCTATACAAAAATTAAAAAATATACATTTGACCATAAAAATAAAAAAGTAATATTAGAAAAAAATGACTTTTTAAAAGATACCAATACTACAACATCTTCTACAGAGGTATATGAGTTTTATGCTCAAAATGATATTTTATCATTATACTTCAATATAATAAATTTAATAAAAGATGAAGATAAAGAAAACTTGGTTTTTCATGCCATAGGTGCTAAAAAAAACAATGGTAGAGTTGATATTATCAAACCAAACGATGAAGATTTAATAGATATTAAAAACTTAATGGAGATTGATACTGATAATTTTTTAAGGGTAAGAATAAATCAAGATATTTTTTCAAGCTCAGATGGAGAGATGATTATAAATGTTGATCAAAATAATATCTGTAATAAAGTTATATTAAAAGATGTATTACTTTTTGGTGATATTATTGGAAAAAAAATAAACTAAAACTAAAAACACAATTTAACCACATATTAATAATATAGTGTATAATAAAATAAATTTATTATTAGGGGTGATATTGTGTTATTAGCAATATATTTTTTATAGCTATTGGTGTATCTTTTTTATGTTCTATTCTAGAATCTGTACTTCTTTCTTTAACGCCAGCATATATAGAAGTGGTAAAAGAAAAAAATCCAAAAACTGGTAAACTGCTTGAAAAACAAAAAGATGATATAGATAAATCTATTGGGGCTATTCTTACACTTAATACTTTTGCACATACTTTAGGGGCTGCTGGAGTTGGTGCTCAAGCTGCTTTAATATTTGGGCATGAGTATATGTTTTATATATCTGCTGTTCTTACTATTTTAATATTAATATTTTCAGAAAGTATTCCAAAAACAATTGGGGCATACTATTGGAAAGAGTTAAGTAGAATAAGTGCTAGAATAATTCAGTTTTTGGTATTTACAACTTACCCTCTTCTAGTTTTTATGAAAAGTATTACAAATCTAATTACTGCAAACAAAAGTATTTTAAATAAAATCACAAAAGAGGAGATAGAAGCAACTATTGCTATGGGTGAAGATGCTGGAGTTTTAAAAGAGAAAGATTCAAATATCATTGAAAATATTTTTGAACTAGATACTATAAAAGTAAAAGATATACATACACCTAGAAGTGTTTTATTTACTATTACTAAAAAAGAGTTATTAAACAACCTAAAAAAAGGTTCTGATTTAACTATAGATATGGCAAAAATGAGAGAATACTCTAGAATACCAATTTGTGGAGATAGTATTGATGATATAAAAGGTGTTGTTTTTGCTAAAGAGTTTTTTTATGAATATATAAACAATGAACCAATAAATAAAAAAGATATAATAAAACCAATATTTGAAATAAATGAAAATATCCCTGTATCAAAACTTTTAGATCTATTTTTATCAAAAAAGGAACATATGTTTTTGGTGATTGATAACTATGGACAAACACAAGGTGTAGTTACCCTTGAAGATGCACTTGAAACAATTTTAGGTACTGAGATAGTTGATGAACTTGACAATAACATCGATATGAGAGAGTTAGCGAAAAATAGAAAAACATCTCATCAAAAATCAAATAACTATTAGATATAATCCAAAAAATATAAATGAAAGTTTTATAATAAAAGGCAAATATAATGGATATTAAAGAATCATTAATCTTAAGAAGTGGTGGATGTTGTGAATTATGTGCATCTACAGATAATTTAGAAGTATATGAAGTAGCACCATCAAATGGTACAGTAGAGCAAAGTATTTTAGTATGTTCTACATGTAAAGAGCAGTTAGATGACTATGACAAAATAGATGAAAACCACTGGCACTGTTTAAATGACTCTATGTGGAGTGAAGTTGATGCAGTTAAAGTTGTAGCATATAGACTACTTTCCCTACTTGGTAAACAAGATACATTAGATATGTTATACCTAGAGGATGATGTTTTAAATTGGGCAAAACAAGGACTAGTAGCCAATGAAACAAAAGCTATACATAGAGACTCAAACGGTGTAATTTTAGAAGTTGGAGATACTGTAACTATTATAAAAGACCTTGAAGTAAAAGGTGCAGGATTTACAGCAAAAAGAGGAACAGCGGTTAGAAATATAGGACTACCACAAGATGATGAAACACATATTGAAGGTAGAGTAAATGGTACTAGAATTATGATTCTTACTAAGTATCTTAAGAAGCAGTAAACTAAATTTATCTTTAAAATAAAAGCCCTATCAAGAAACTTTAGATATACCAATTAGAATTTTTCATAATGAGATTATATTTGAGGTTGTAGTAAATATTGATGAAATAAGTTTATAATAATTATTGATGTATAATCAAGTATAAAAATAGCAGGAGTATTATTATGACAATGCCAATGAATTTACATCCTCAATACATTACTAACGATAATGGAGATAGAATATCTGTAATTTTACCAATTGAAGAATTTAATAATTTGATAGAACAAACAGATGATATTCAAGATTTATCACATTTAACAAATCAAGTTATAGATGGATTAAATTCTCCTATGTTAGACCAATCACACGAAGAGATATTTCAAGAATTAACAGCTAAGTATGCATAATTTAAAATATTCTAAATTAGCTAAAGAAGATTTATTTAATATTTTAGAGGTAATCACAAATGATAAGCCAATGTCTGCATTAGAATACATAAGCAAGTTAAAATCATATATTGAACTATTACAATCTAATCCTCAAATGGGTATCGAGTGTAAAAATAAAAGTATTAATCAAAATTGTAGAATCTTAATATATGGTAACTATTTAATATTTTATAAAATACAAAATAATAATATAGATATTGTTAGAGTTTTAAGTAGTAGAACAAACTATAAAAAAGCTCTTAATAATAAATAATTCTGACAACCTATAGGAACAGATTTTCTTAAAAACTATAAACCACATTATTTAATTTTTTATAATAACAATACAAATAGAATCTTAGGACATAGACATCTAGCATCACATATAAGACCAATTTATAATGATTTATTTAATATTACAGATGCAAAACATCGTGTTGTTAATCATACCCTAAGACATACATTCGCTTCACATTTAGCAATCAATAGAGTAAGTTTTATCTAGTTCCTAAGTTTTACTTTGGAATTCATACAGGAGATTAATCTAGCTTAAGTATACACATCCCAAGCAAAGCATGGGAGCGAGAAAAAAGACCTAATATTTCTTGCATAGTATCGCATGTCCCTCACTTTAGACGTTATAATTACAGTTTACCAAACAATCATATAAATTTAGATACACTTTATTTAAGAAAATAAGAAAGAGTCAAAATGCCTAAAATATTTGAATATCTTGGAATCGCTATAATGTTTTACAGTAACGAACATGAACCAATACATGTTCATGGTAAATATCAAGCTTTTGAATCAAAAGCTGATTTTATTATTATTGATGGAAAAATTATTGACATTAAAATAAAAGATGTAAAAGGTAAACGACCTTTACCAAAAAAAGAACTAAAAGAATTTAAAAACTTCGCTAATAAATTTAAAGAAGATATTGTACAAAAATGGATAGATTACTTTGTTTATCATAAATCTGTACAATGTATTAAAATTGAAGGGAAGGTAAAATAAATTATGTCAAAATTAATTTCAATTAAAAAAGCTAAATATATTGATGATTATAAAATATCATTATTATTCAATGATGGTAAAGAAAATATTTTAGATTTTAAAAATTTTATAATTAAATCACAACATCCAGATATTAAGAAATATGAAGATTTAAAGTTATTTAAAAAATTCAACTTGGAATATGGTGAACTTAAATGGAATGATTATGATTTAGCTTTTCCAGTATATGATTTATATAAAGGTTCAATCGAACATTGAAATTACAACAAATCAGAGGAGGATAAACAAGGCTACCACTATAATAATCCAACCTTTTAAGTGTCTCGTTAAGATACTTAAAATAGCAAATTATCAAGCCATTAAATCGCCTTGTTCCTCACTTCAGTCGCTACCTAGGAATCTAAATAAAACTGGAATTTTGAATATGCCTATTTATGAAAGTAAATTGGTAAATTTAATTTTAGGATTTATCTAGTTCCTAAGTTTTGAGACTGTGAAATAACTACATTTCCTAGTCTCAAAAAATAAATAAATTCTCAATTTTTTATACCGGGTTTTCACCAAATACAAACTAAAATTTAAGTATAATAACACTAATAAAGCTAGATTTCATAGGCTTTAAAAGGTATTTTATGAATATTAAATATAAACAAGGTCAAGATAGAATTCAACCACTATTATTTCCACCAAGCATTGATGATTATGTAAGTGAAGATAACCCAGTTAGAGTAATTGAATCATATGTAGATATATTAGATTTAAAAGAGTTGGGATTTGAAGATACTAGAAAAAGTAATAGTAACAATGGACAAAAAGCATATAGTCCATCTTTACTATTAAAAATATATATTTATGGATATATAAATAAAATTAGAAGTAGTAGAATGTTAGAAAGAGAGTGTAAAAGAAATATAGAACTTATCTGGCTAACTTCTAATTTAACACCAAGCTATCATACCATTGCATTAAATTTTAAAAACAAGTAAAAGTTAAGTAAATTTCACTTAACTTTTGATACAATAATATATAAATAAATTATTGGAGTTTACTATGCAAACAATGGCAGTACAAATTCAAGATAACTATGTACAAAACTTTATGAGTTATGTTAATAATCATAGTGAAAATATCACTATCACAAAAGATAGAAATTTAGAACTTGACCCATATTTTTATGAGAGAAAAAAAGAGTTACATCAATTAAGAGAAGATATAAAAAATGGTGATATGGAAATGTTATCACAAGAACAATATGATAAAGAAATGAAACAATTTTTTACAGATTTGAAAAAATAAGTGTATGTTCATCGTTCTAGAAAATTCCAAAGTAAATTATTAACAATTTTAAAACATATTGCAAAAGACAAAGTTGATGCAAGTGAAAATTTTCAAATTGATTTGGATGAACGCATAGATAATATTCCATATTTCCCGTTTAAATATAAACCATCAATTTATTTTGATGATAAAAATGTTAGAGATATGACATTTAAAAAATATACTATAAATTATGAAATTAATTTAGATAAAAATAGAATAGAAGTAATGGATATATTCAATAGAAATAAACCATCAAGGTAAGGCAGATACAACAAATCACAGGAAGACAACAAGCGTACAAACGGTAATTTTAAGCTTTTAAGTGTCGCATTAAGATATTTAAAATTAAAATACAAAAGCTGTTATACCCACTTGTCCTTCAGTTAGGTCGCTAATATTGAAACTTGCAAGTCCTAGATGATGCGTGTAGTCTTTATATTATGGATATATTTTTTAAAATTTATCTAGTTCCAAAGTTTTACTTTGGAATTCATACAGGAGATTAATCTAGCTTAAGTATACACATCCCAAGCAAAGCATGGGAGCGAGAAAACACAACATTTATTTAAACTTCCATAAAAAAAAGATATAATCCACCCATGACACCATTTAAAGTACACACAGAATATTCTCCAGCAAAAGACCAGCCAGAAGCTATAGAAACACTAATTAGAGGATTAGATAGATGATAAAATCAATTATAAAATTCGGACTTGAAAAACCAATACTTAACTATATGTTATTACTATTTGTATTTATGCTATCTGTATTTTCATACTTTAAAATACCAAAAGAGATATTTCCACCCTCTTCACTTGATGCTATTTCTATTACTGGTAGTTATGTAGGAGCTAGTAGTGATATGCTTGACCTTATGGCTGTATCTAAAATAGAGGATGACTTAGCAAACGTAAATGAAGCTGATACAATATCTACTGTTGTAAAGTCTGGTTTTTTTAATATAAAAGTAGATTTAAAAAGTGGTTATGAAGTAAGTGAAGTTATTGATGATATAAAAGATATAGTTTCTCAAACCAAAGCAAACTTACCTAGTGATATGGAAGAACCAATAGTAAAAGAGGTAACACACTCTTTTCCTTTAATAACCGTTGCTATATTTGGAGATAAAGATAAAGAGCAGTTACTTCAAGTGGCTTCTGATATAAAAAGTAGATTAACTCACCTTGGTGATTTAAGTAGTATTACTATTTGGGGAGATAGTGATAAGGAGTTACTTATCACATTTAATGAAGCCAAAATAGATGGATATGGATTAGATAAAAGTGCTGTTATAAATGCTATAACACAAATGAGTTCAATTTTCCCTGCAGGTATCATAAAAGATATAGGTACACACTATTATCTTAGTAGTCAAAATGGTGAAAAAGATCTATCAAAATTAAAAGATACAATTATTAAAATAGGAGATAAACAGATATATCTAAAAGATATTGCAGATATATCTTATACTTTAGCAGATGTAAATAATATCTCTCACTTTAATGGTAAACCAAATATATCTATAGGTATAAATAAAGGGACACAAGGTGATTCAATAGCTTTAGTAAAAGAGATAAAAAATATATTAAACAAAGAATCATCAAAATATAAAGATATAAAATTTGATACATATACAGATACTTCTGTTTGGATTAAAAATAGACTTAATACTGTTGTATCAAATATATTATTTGGAATTATTTTATTATCTATTGCCCTATTTTTCTTTATAAATGCACGAATAGCATTTGTTGTAGCTATTGGTATACCTACAAGTTTTATGATTGGTTTAATAAGTGCCCAAACATTAGGATATAGTTTAAATATGCTTTCACTTTTAGGGGCATTACTTGCACTTGGGATGCTTGTAGATGAGGCTATTGTAGTTGGGGAAAATATATATAGACATATAGAGATGGGTAAAGATAAGATGAGTGCAGCTATTGATGGGGCTGTGGAGATGTATCCAGCAGTATTAACAGCAACAGCAACTACGATATTTGCTTTTTTACCTATTTTATTGATGACTGGTGAGACTGGTGTATTTATGCGTATTTTACCTATTATGATCTCTGTATTACTTCTTAGTTCTTTAATTGAAGCATTTTTCTTTTTACCACTTCATGCAAAACATACATTTAAAGCCAATAAAGAGGGTAAAAAATCTGATAGTTTTTGGGATAAAAACAAACTAATATATAAAACAATACTAGACTTTGTATTAAGATGGAAATATATAGGAATTATTGTTTTGGTTGGTTTTATTTTAACTGCAACATTTAGTTTATTTAAAATACTAAAGTTTGAATTTATGCCAGAGTTTGATACTACACAAGTTTATATATCTGGTTCTGTTGGTGTTGGACACTCTATTTTAGAGACTGAAGATATTGTTACTAAACTAGAGGAAAAAATTCTTAAAAACTTTGAGTTAGGAGATGAGATAGACTCTATTAGTTCTGTTATTGGTTTAAAACTAGATGGTAAACAGTTACCTCAAAATGAAGAGTTTTATTTTCATCTATTTGTAAATCTACAAGAAAGAGCACCATCAAACTTTTTTGATATATACATAAACCCAATTTTAAGCCCAAAATATGACCCAACAGATATGACAAGGGAACAACCTGCTCAAACTATTGCAAATCAGATGAGTGAAGTGTTAAAGGAGGAACTACACTCAGATACTTATGATGAGATAAAAGTATATGTTCCAGGTGCGGGTATTGTAAAATATGATATTGAGTTAGCATTAAGTGGAGATAATAATGATGAGATACATAAAGCTATAAAAGTTATAAAAACAAAACTATCTCAAATAGATGGGGTAACAAATATTGCAGATGATATACTTATAGGGAATATTGACCTAAAATTTAGTGTTAATAACTATGGGCAAACTTTAGGCTTCAACGAAACAAATATAGTAAATAGTTTAAAACCATACTATTTCAAAGGTAGTTTTAGCAAAATGTATGATGATACTGGCATAGTTGATATTGTATTTCAAAGTAAAAATAAAGATGATAAACTATCTTTGGAAACTTTTGAACTAAATATACCAAATAGTGAACAAAAAATCTTACTTAAAGATATTGTAGAGTTTCAAAAAATTTCAAGTCTTAGTCAAATATTTAAAGAGGATGGTACAAGAGTACAAAGTATCACAGCATCTTTAAATGACACTACAAGTCAAGAGGTATATTTACAACTACAGTCAACTTTAGATTCTTTAAATAAAAGTATAAAAGTGGAGATAAAAGGGGAACAACAAGAGAATGAAAAAGTACAACAAGAGATGGCACAAGCTTTTGTAATAGCACTTGTGTTGATATTTATTTCACTTGTTTGGATGTTTGATTCTATTGTAAAATCTTTTATAATTTTAAGTACTATTCCTTTATCTGTATTAGGTGTTCTTATTGGGCATTTTATAATGGGATTAAACCTTACTATGCCTGGACTTATTGGTATAGTTGGCTTGGCTGGTGTTATTGTAAATGATGGTATTATTATGATGGATTTTATACAAAAAGCCAAAAGTTTAGAGGAGTTAAAACAGTTTGCACTTCTACGTTTACGCCCTATTCTCCTTACTTCACTTACAACAATTTTAGGACTTAGTACATTGATATTTTTTGCTTCTGGACAATCACTTATTTTACAGCCTATGGCAGTTGCTCTTGGATTTGGAGTATTGTGGGCAACTATTTTAAACCTATACTATGTACCAATGTTATATAGAGCAATATATTTTTCAAAAGAGTAGTATGAAACTTATATTAATACCAATAATTTTATTTTCATCTTTATTTGCAGTTGACCCTTTTAAATTAGATAAAGAAGATATAAAAGTTATAAATAAAAAATATTTAAAAAAGCAAATAAAAGTTAGATATAAAAGGTTTTATAAGTTTCTTAAAGTTGCAAAAGAGTTTGATACAATTAAAAAACTCAATAGAGTAAATAGTTTTATAAATAAAATTTTACCACAACACGATACACAATTACAAAATGCCTTAGACCATTGGGCAACACCAAAAGAGTTTTTAATAGATGGTAGAGGTGATTGTGAAGAGTATGCTATGACTAAATATTTTACATTAGTTAAACTTGGTATGGAAAAAAAGAAGTTTTATTTAGCAATAGTTAAAGTAAAAGGTACTGCTACAATGCACTTAGTACTGCTTTATTTTAAAACACCAAAAAGTATTCCATTAGTGTTAGACAATCTAAGTTGGAAAGTATTAGACTTAAATAGAAGAAAAGACCTTACTGTAAAAGTTGTATTTAACGAATTTGATAGTTATGTATTAAAAGATAATTATTTGGATAAAAAAGTAAATATTCAATGGGGTGAACTAAATAAATGGGAAGATATTCTAAAAAGAATAAATTTAGGGAAATAATAGATATAATACGATTTATAAAAAGTAAGGATAAAAAATGGATAAAAAATGTATAAAGAAATTAAAAGAGTTAGTTCAGAATGTTGTTTTACCAGATATTGAAGACTATATTGATGATTTATTTGAAGAGATTGCTAGTAGTAAAAATGCCTCAGATGCCAATAATGAAGAACTAAAAAATATGCATGAAATGAGAGATGAGTTTCAATCTATTTTAAAAGATATAGAAGAAAATAACTTAGACCAAGAGGAGTGTTCTGAACTTCTTAGTGAGATTACACAAATGATTAAAGAGAATCAAGAGGATTAAATTTAACAAACACTTCACTATAACACACTTTTAACAGATTTTTGTGGTACCATTGCTTTATTAATATTTGAGGATATACTATGGAACTACAAAATAGATACAAATATATGGGAACATCTAAAAACCACTTCTAAAGTAGCTTAAATCATTTCCAACTGATTTTTAAAAATTTTATCTGATTTTCAATAACAATTTTATTAAAAATCTTGCTAAATATTACAAATTATTCTGC
>JAYEPG010000236.1:0-4709 GCA_034723795.1 Campylobacterota bacterium | reverse complement strand
ATAACATAATTTGGTTAATCAAATTATTAAAAGTAATCAAGTGAAATTTGGATATAATCAATATATAAATATAAAATAAAGAAGTAAAAATGACATTTAGACAATTAGGATTATGCCAAGAGATTGCACAAGCATGTGAAGATAGAGGTTATGAATCACCAACAAAGATTCAAGAAGAAGCTATCGTACATCTTTTAAGAACAAGAGATTTACTTGCAATTGCAAGAACTGGTACGGGAAAAACTGCTGCTTTTGTATTGCCAATGTTACAAAGTATTAAAAACAAACAAATAGAAGCTACAAAAAATAATGATACATCAAGTAGGGTTTTAACGAAACTTATTATTGCACCAACAAGAGAGTTAGCTTTACAGTTAGAAAAAAGTGTAAAATCTTATGCAACACATATGGATGTAGAGACTTGTTGTGTATATGGTGGTTCAAATATCAAACCACAAGTTAGACGTCTTGAAGAACGAGTTGATTTAGTTATTGCTACTACTGGTAGACTTATGGATTTAATCAGAAAAGATAAAATCAATGTAACAAAAATTGATACACTTGTACTTGATGAAGCTGATTCTATGCTTGATATGGGATTTGTAGCTGATATTGAAGATATTATGAAAAACTTAACAAATTTAAAACAAGTTGTTTTATGTTCTGCAACACTTGGACCAAATATAAAAAAACTATCAGCTCAACTTCTTCATAATCCAAAAGTTATAGAGATAAAGAGTAAAGATAGAGTAAACGATAGAATTGAACAAATAGCATACCCTTGTACTGCAGATAAAAAACTAGAGATGTTATCTTTTTTAATTGGTACAAAAAATATGAAACAAGTTTTAGTTTTTTGTAAAACAAAAGCATCAGCAGAAGAGATTGTAAAAAACCTTAAACTTGATGGACTTAAAGCAGCTTCAGTTCATGGAGATAAAACTCATGGTGCTAGAGTAAAAGCTATCACTCAATTTAAAGAGGGACAAATAAGAGTACTGGTTGCAACTGATGTTGCGGCAAGGGGACTTGATATAGTTGACCTTTTTTATGTGATTAACTTTGACTTACCTTTTATGCCTATTGATTATGTTCATAGAATTGGTAGGACTGCACGTGCTGGAAAAAATGGTATAGCTATATCTTTACTTGATGCTTATGATGTAGCAACAATCAGAGATGTTGAAAAATATATAGAACAAAAGATTCCTCTTTTAGAGTTAGATGGTTTTGAAGTAGATAAAAGAATGAAGATGATTGCTACTAAAAAGATTGTTGAGACAAAAGATGATAAGAAAAGAAAAAAAACTGGTGGAGCATTTGGAAATAAAAAGAAAAGAAAAGATGCTAAAAATGCCCCAAAACAAAGAGGTAGAAGAATTATTGGTGGTAGTAAAAAATAAACCATGCAACAATATTTAGCTCTTAAAGCAAGTGCAGGTAGTGGAAAAACTTTTGCACTTACTGTACGATATATATCTTTACTTTTGCTTGATGCAAATCCAAAAGAGATATTAACTTTAACTTTTACAAATAAAGCAGCAGCACAAATGGCTGACCGTATATACAATACACTTATCTCTTTAGGAGATGATAAAGATATTTTAGATGCTGTTATAAAAGAAACATCCCTTTCAAAACAAATAATTTTAGAAAAAAAAGAAAGTATGATTCAAAGTTTTATAACTTCAGAGTTAGCAATATATACTATAGATAAATTTGTAAATAAAATCTTACGAGAATTTAGTGGATATATTGGTATAAATGATGACTTTAGTATAAAGTTTGATGATGAAGAGTTACTTTTATATAAGTTTTTAAGCTCATTAGATGAAGAACAATTTAACTCTTTAATATCTTTTGCTCACAGTGAGAAAAAAAAGTTAAACTCTATAGTTGAACTTTTTAAAATATTAATAGATAAAAATGAGAAGTTAGAGACTATAAAGTATCCTATTGAGAGTTATAGTGCAGTAAAAATCGCTATTTTAGAAGATGCAAATATTATAAAAAACTTTATAGATAAAAGTGCAGTATCAAAGTCTGGATACAATGCAGTTGATTTTAATAGTGTTGATACTCTTTTAGATAAAGGAAAAACTTGGCTTACAAAAGAGAGTTTGAATCAGTTTAGTTACTTTAAAAAAGCTAAACCACCAAAAGAACTTGACGATAATCTTGAAAGACTAAGACAAAATATTACTTTATATTACTCTATACAAGAGAGTATCACTTTAAAAAACCTTTTTAAGATATTTGATGATTTTAAACAATTTAGAAGCTTTTATAACAAACAAAGAAATGCTTTAGAGTTTAGTGATATAACAAATATAGTTTATAATCTATTGGAAAATCATATAGATAAAGATTTTTTATATTTTAGACTTGATACAAAATACAACCATATTTTAATAGATGAGTTTCAAGACACTTCAACACTACAGTATAAAATACTCTATCATCTAATTGATGAGATAATATCTGGTAGTCCAGAGGTTTATAAAACATTTTTTTACGTAGGTGATATAAAACAATCTATTTATAGGTTTAGAGGTGGAACAAAAGAGCTTTTTGATTATGTTGCAAAAGTATTTAATGAAAGTTTGGTAGTTGAACTTCTTGATACAAACTATAGAAGTAGTAAAAATGTTGTAGAGTTTGTAAATAAAACTTTTTTAAAAACTAAAAACTACGAATATGACCCACAAAAAGTAAATAGTAAAATAGAAGGTTTTGTTGAAGTTACACCATTTGCAATAAATGAAGATGATATATATAATGAGATATATCTAAAAGTTGATAGTTTGTTAAAAAGTGGAATAGAAGCCGCAAATATAGCAATACTTACATATACAAATAAAGATGTTTTAAATGTATATGAATATCTTAAATCAAAACTTCCAAGTTTAAGTATAGTTACAGAGATGACATCAAAACTAATTAATCAAAAAAATGTAAGTGCAGTTATAAATGCAGTTAAATATTTATATTTTAAAGAAGATATTTACAAAGTAAACTTTAATAGTTTAGTTGGGTTTGAATACTTTAAAGAGTTTGCATTTTCTATTGATATAAAATCAACTGATATAGTTACAGTTGTTAAAACTCTTAGTTACTACTATGATATTGTTGATGAAAATGTTATAAGACTTATAGAACTTTGTAATGATTATGAATCTATTGTTGACTTTGTATATGATATTGATAAAGATGATACTTCAGTTGTATCTAACTCTTTAAATGGACTACAGATATTAACAGTATTTAAATCAAAAGGTTTAGAGTTTGATACTGTTTTAGTTCTTGATAGAGTTACAAGAAAGAATCCTGATAGGTCATCTTTGTTGTTTGATTATGAGGATATAAATTTAAATAAGATTTTTTATAAAAGAGCAAAAAGGGAAAATCTTGATATATATTACGAAGAGGCTTTAAGCAAAGAGAAAAATTTAGTAATAGCTGATGAGTTAAATATACTTTATGTATCTCTTACAAGAGCAAAAAATAATCTTATTGTATTTAAAAAATCAAAAAGTAGTGTATTTGAATATCTTGGAGAGTTTGATTTGCAAACTGTAGGTAGCTTATATATTTCGCCAAAAAAAGTAAAAAAAACAGAAAGTATAGATGAGGTTATTTATACACCTCTAAACTTAGGTTATCAAGAAAAAGAAAAGAAAGAAAAAGATAGTCAAGAGACTTTAACTGCAAGAGCTTTTGGTATCGCTACGCATTATTGTTTAGAGATGATGAATAAATTTAATGATAAAAGTTTAGAAAATGCAATAGGTATGACCCAAAATAAGTTTAACAATCAAATAACACAAGATGAGTTTGAAGATTTAAATAAAAGAATTAAAAATTTAATAGATGATGAAAATTTTAAAAATTTAATTCCTAAGAACTCTAGCTATACAAAAGAGCAATCTTTGATTTTTAATGGTGAGCATAAAATTATAGATTTGTTAGTTAAGATTGATAATAGCTATAAAGTTATTGATTATAAAACAACAAATGAAAAAAGTCATACTCACTATACTCAGGTTCAAAAGTATGTTGAGGCGATAAAAGATATTACTTTATCTAATGATATTGAGGGTTATGTTGTTTATTTATTTAAAAATAGTGTTGAGGTGATAAAAGTTTGATAAGAAGGATTATAAATTGGGAATATTAGATTCGATAATTTTAGGTGTTATTGAGGGGTTTACGGAGTTTTTACCTATTAGTTCTACAGGACACTTAATTGTGGCAAGTGAATTTCTAAAAATAGATCAAACAAATGTAACAAAAGCATATGAAGTTATCATACAGTTTGCTGCAATTTTAGCAGTTCTTTTAACATATAAAGATAAATTTCATCCAAGCAAAATTGAGCTTTGGAAAAAACTTATTTTAGCATTTATACCTATTGGTGCTGTTGGGTTTATATTTGCATCACAAGTAAAAGCAATGTTTGATATAAAGATTGTGGCTATTATGTTTATTGTTGGTGGTATTATATTTTTAATTGTTGAAAAGTTTTATAAGGGAAAAGAACACTTTATGGATGATGTCGAAAAAGTTAGTTATAAACAAGCTTTTTATATAGGTCTTGCTCAAATAGCTGCTTTAATACCAGGGACAAGTAGAGCAGGTAGTACAATAATTGGTGCTATGCTAGTAGGACTAAATAGAAAAGCATCAGCAGAGTTTAGTTTTTTACTTGC
>JAYEPG010000235.1:0-48634 GCA_034723795.1 Campylobacterota bacterium | reverse complement strand
GCTAATAAATAGTTATCCTTAAATGAATTAAATATTAGAAAGTGTTACCTAAAGTGTTACCTGAAGAAACATTAAGTCATTTTATTAGTTTTAAACATGATAAATAAAAGGTTTTAAGAGTATTTAAATGGAGGAGCCACTCGGAGTCGAACCGAGGATCAAGGATTTGCAATCCAATGCATTAGCCACTTTGCTATGGCTCCATTTAAAAAGTACGGAATTATAGTACAATAAACTTAAATTTAGTTTATAGTCCTTGAAGTAAGAGTTGCCAAAGGTATTCTATCTCTTCGTTATTAAAATTTAAAAGGCTATTTTCTTCAAATAACTCTTGAACTTGAGAGATATTTAGTTTTTTTGCATAAGCACATTTACTATGCACTGGTAAAAAACTTCTTACTAGTGATATATCTTTTGTGATTATCTCTTCACACAACAAACATTCATATTGGGTATGTAATCTACCTTCATATTTGCATAGTTTTATATAGCTTTCAATTATTGCTCTTTTTGGATTTTGCTTTATGATTTTATGTGATAAATTATTTAATAGTTCAAAGTAAAATGGTTCTATATATTCAACATCTTTTAAGTGTGGATAAAAAAGTTTTATAAACCTTTGCCAGCAATATAATTTGTCTCTATTTTCAATCCAAGGAAAACCAATTTGTAAAACATCTTTTAGTCTTGCTATTCCACTTTTTATGTTTGATTCTAATTCAAAATCGATTTTATAGCCAATATTTATTATTGAATGTCTTGCACCATAAAATCTGTAGGTGGTGTAAAAGTTATTTTCAGTCAATATTGAAACTATTAAATCTTCATCTTTTACTTTGTTGATGTTTATAATGTAGCCTTGCATAAGGTTAATTCTATCATAAAACTGATAAAATAGTGGTAAATAACTTTATAGGGAATAATGTGAAATATCTTATTACGGATGATTCTAAAATAGCAAGAAAATTTGTGCTTAATGCATTAACAAAATTTGTATCTGATGATGATGTTATATTACAAGCTTCAAATGGTGAAGAGGCAATTTCAATTTACAAAGAGCATAAGCCAGACCTTTGTTTTATGGATTTGACTATGCCTTTAATGGATGGTTTTGAAGCTACATTAAATATATGTAACTTTGATAAAAATGCAAAAGTTATTATAATAAGTGCTGATGTTCAGCAATCAGCAGTAGTCAAAGCTAAAGAATATGGTGCGATAGGTTTTATAAATAAATCTATAGATAAGATTAAAATGAAAGATATTTTAACTAAGTTAGGGTATATTTAATGTCAAAAGAGATTAAGTTCAATGAAGATCAACTGGATTGTTTTTGTGAACTTATAAATATCTCTTATGGAACGGCAACCGCATCAATTAGTGATATGCTTAACTCATTTGCAACACTAAAAGTACCAAAAATAAAAATCCTCCCATCAAGCGAACTAAAAACTTATCTGTTAGATAGAGTTAATAAAAATGATGAACAATTTGTAGCTACTCAACATTTAGTGGGTGATATATTAGGAGAAAACTTATTTTTAATAGATAAGTCATCTGCTATAAATCTTGCTAAAGGATTTGAGATAGAAAACAATGAGATAAATAATGATGATGTTATTTCTGACATTGTATTAGAGGTGATAAATATTTTATCCTCAACTGCATTGAGAAAGCTATCTGAAGAATTAAGGTTAACAGTATTTGTTGAACCACCTATTATTGAAAAAATAGATTCGATAACAAATCTTGATAATAGTTTTTTGGAAGAGTATCAACAAATTATTATAATCTCAAGTAGCATAGAGTTTAAAGAACAGAACATTGAAGCTTCATTTATGTTATTGACAAAAGATGAATCTATTTTATTGATTCAAAGTTCAATCAATAAAATATTAGAAAAGCTATAAAATGAAAATCTTAAATCCAGATATTATTTTTAACACTATCAACAATGGTATAATTATTTTAGATCAAGATTTAAATATAATTTATTGGAATAGATGGTGCGAAATAAAAACTAAACTAAAAGAGAGTGATATATTAAATAAAAATATTTGTGAACAGTTTCCTAATATAAAAGAGAGTATTTTAAAAAGAAAGGTAAAATTAACTTTATCTTTAAACTCTCCCACTTTTTATAGTGTAAATCCACATAACTATCTTATAGATATTAAAATAAACAGCATCACAAATAAAGTATATGATAGTATGCAGCAAAGTGTTACAATTGTACCTTATGATATAGAGCAAAAATATGTATCTCTTTACATTTATGATGATACAGCATTAAGTACTACCAACTTCAGATTATCACTTGCTTTACAAGAACTTGAGTTATATAAAAATCAACTTGAGGATGAAGTAGCACTTGAACTTCGTTTAAATAAAGAGAAAGATAGATTGATAGCTGAACAAAGTAAATTAGCAGCTATGGGTGAGATGATAGGTGCTATTGCCCATCAGTGGAGACAACCTTTAAATGCATTATCGGGTCATATCCAATTTTTAGAAGATGATTTTGATGATAAGTTAGTTGATAAAAAATATATAACTAAATTTGTAGATAAAAATATGGAATTTATAAAATTTATGTCTAATACAATTGATGACTTTAGAAACTTTTTTAGAGTAGATAAAAAGAAAATAAAGTTTATGGTTAGGCAGAAGGTTTTGCAAACATTCAAAATAGTTCAAAATGAATTAACTAATTATGATATAAACTTAAATATAAATGATGGTGACTTTGCATCTTATGGTTTTGCAAATGAGTTTCAACAAGTTATACTAAATATTATCAATAACTCAAAAGATGCATTAATGCAAAATCGTATTGAAAATAAAAAGATAGAAATAGTTATAAAAGAGACAGGAATAATAGAAATTAGTGACAATGCAGGAGGTATCTGCGAGGATATTATAAGTAGAGTATTTGAGCCATACTTTACTACAAAAGATGAAGGTAAAGGTACAGGTATAGGTCTATATATGTCTAAAAAAATAATTGAAGACAATATGGAAGGTGAGATAACTGCAAGAAACTATAAAGATGGTGTACTAATAAAAATAAAATTAAATAAAGGAGATGAAAGTTAAAATGAAAAAAGATTTACTTAAAGAGATAACGGTACTTTACGTTGAAGATGATATTCCAACACAGAAGTTATATTCTAAAAACCTATTAAAAAAAGTTAAAGAACTTTTTGTGGCTTCAGATGGTCAAGATGGATATGAAAAATATTTAGAGCATAAACCTGATATTATCATTACTGATATTCAAATGCCTGTAGTTACAGGTTTAGAGATGACAAAAAAAATAAGAAATATAGATGAAGAGATACCTATTATTATAACCTCTGCATATGGCACTATTGAACTTTTAATTCAATCATTAGATTTAGATATTTCTGGTTATATTGTAAAACCAATAGAAAATAAAAAGCTATTTTCAATGCTTGAAAAAAGAGCAGAAGGAGTAGTTACAAAAAAAGATAAAAAAAATAAGAATCAAATGTTACAAGCTATAATAAATGCGGATACACATCTTTTAGCAGTGACAGATTTAGAAAATATAATATATGCAAATAATACATTTCTAAATCTATTTAACATTGAAACAATTGAAGAATTCAATTCTAAATATGATAAATTTATAGATATTTTTATGGAGCAAGATGACTTTATACATAAAGGTCTTATGAAAGATAGTGAAGACTTTATGGAACTTATGCTTCGAACACAAGCTACAAAAAGAAATGTAATGGTATTTGATTTTAATAAATTTATGCCAAAATCATTTCATTTTAATCTAACGCCAATTAATAGAATGGATGGAAAAGATATATATTTAGCAACATTAATAGATATATCTTTAATGACATTAGAAAAAATAGAGATGCAAAATAAAGTTTACTATGATAACTTAACCAATATATACAATAGAAATAAAATAGATGAAGAGTTTGAAAAAGAGATAGCTTTAGCTAATAGACATAACGAAACATTTAGTATGATTTTAATAGATATTGATCATTTTAAAAATTTCAATGATACTTATGGACATCTTATAGGTGATGAGGTTTTAATCATGTTATCAAAAACAATTGATAAGATTACAAGAACAACTGATACATTTGCAAGATGGGGAGGGGAAGAGTTTGTTATGTTATTACCAAAAACAACAAAAGAAAATGCTGCCATAGTAGCTGAACATTTAAGATCAGATGTTGAAAAAATTTGTCATCCAACTGCAGGTGGAGTAACTGCAAGTTTTGGAGTGTGTCAATATGAAGAAAATGATACAGAAAAAATGATGTATGAAAAGTGTGATGAAGCACTTTATAGAGCAAAAGAAAATGGTAGAAATAGAGTAGAAATAAGTTAAATCAAATATTAAGTTAAACTTGGATAAAATGCAAATAATATAGGAAATCTTAAAAGTAAGTTAAATGAAAAATGATTATTTTAAAGATTCCCCTATGGTAAATAAAAAGGGTAATATAAAATATGAAATTTACAGATTTTAACTTAAAATCAGAGCTTAACAAAGCAATCGAATCAGCAGGATTCGTTGAACCAAGTCCAGTACAAAGAGACTCAATACCAATCGTTCTTGAAGGTAAAGATATAGTTGCACAAGCACAAACAGGTACAGGTAAAACTGCAGCATTTGGTCTTCCAATTCTAAACATGATGAAATGTGATGGTTCTATTGAGATGGTTGTTGTAGTTCCTACAAGAGAACTTGCAATGCAAGTAAGTGATGAGCTATTTAAGTTTGGAAAGTTTTTAAATATAAAAACTGCAACAGTTTATGGTGGTACATCATATTCAAGACAAATTAAACACGTTGAAAATGCTTCAATTATTGTAGCAACTCCAGGTAGATTTTTAGATCTACTTTCAAAAAAACAAATCTCTATTGATCCTAAGTATGTAGTACTTGATGAAGCTGATGAGATGATGGATATGGGATTTTTAGATGATATTAAAGAGATTTTTAATTATCTAAACAATAGAGAGCAAACTTTAATGTTCTCTGCTACTATGCCAGCACCAATTAAAAAACTAGCAGAGAGAGTTCTAAACGAACCTTCTTTTGTAACAGTTACAAAACAAGAGATGACAAATGCAAAAATTGAGCAATCATTTTATGTAGTTGAAGAGTATGAAAGAGATGATGCTTTAATCAGACTTTTTGATTATAAAGATCCTGCAAAAGCGATTGTATTTTGTAAAATGAAAAGAGATGTTGATAGACTTGCAACATATTTAGTAGCTCAAGGTTATGCTGCTAAAGGTCTTCATGGTGATATGGAGCAAAGACAAAGAGAAGAGGTAATTAAATCATTTAAATCTGATACATTAGAAGTTCTTGTTGCAACTGACGTTGCTGCAAGGGGATTAGATGTAAAAGGTGTTTCTCACGTATTTAATTATCAACTTCCATTTGATTCTGAGAGTTATGTTCACAGAATTGGTAGAACTGGTCGTGGTGGTCAAGAAGGTAAAGCTGTATCTATTGTAACTCCTGCAGAGTTTAGAAGCTTACATAAAATACAAAAAGATGTTGGTGCAAATATCGAAAGTAAATTAGTACCAAATAAAGATTCAGTTAAAGCAAAAGCAGTTGATACTTTAAAAGAAAAAATCACATCTCAAGATATTGATGAGTCTGTTTATGATATTATTGATCAGTTAAAAGATGATTATGATTTATCAACAATCACCTATAAACTTGCTACAATATTACTTAACCAAACAAAAATCAAAGGTAAAGATTTTATTGGTAAGTCTATGAAAGATATTGAGTTCTTATTAAAAAGAGCTAAAGAAGGTGGTGGTTCACGAGGTGGTAGAGGTCACGGTGGACGAAGCAGAAATAGAAACAGATCAGGTGGTTCTAGAGATAGAAATAGATCTGGAGGAAATAGAGACAGAAATAGATCAGGTGGCAACAGAGATAGAAATAGATCTGGTGGAAACAGAGACAGAAACAGAGGATAATATATAAAATCATGACTTTACAGAAAAAAGCAACGGTAGTATCTAGTAGTGTAGCGGCATTTTTAACATTAATGAAACTTACCATTGGTATTGCCAGTGGTAGTGTTGCAGTTTTAGCTTCAGCTATAGATTCAATTTTGGATATGTTTGTATCACTATTTAACTACTTTGCTATTTCTAATTCAGAAAAACCAGCAGATAGTGACTTCAATTATGGTCGAGGCAAAATTGAAGCCTTGGCAAGTGTAATTGAAGGTGTAATTATCACTATGTCTGGACTTTTTCTTTTATATACAGCTGTAAAAAAATATTTTACAGGTGAAACTTCACAATATTTAGAAACATCACTTATAGTGATGGTGATATCACTTTTTATAACTATAGGACTTGTTGCATATTTAAATGCAGTAGCTAAAAAAACAAACAATATGGTTATAAAAGCTGATGCGTTACACTACAAAACAGATGTATGGGTAAATGCAGCTGTTTTATTCTCTTTAATTGGTGTATCTTTAACAGGATATGAAATTATTGATGTTCTTGTTGGTGCTGGTATATCAATATTTATTATTTATAGTGCATATGAACTAATAGAAGATGGTGTTTTAGTTCTTTTAGATAAATCACTTGAAGAGGAAACCTCAAAAGAGATTATAGAGATATTTAAAACAGAATCACAAGTAAATGATTACCATTTTTTAAAAACAAGAACAGCTGGAAACAACAACTTTGTTGATGTTCACTTAGTTTTTGATTGTTTGATAACACTTATGGAAGCACATAGAGTTTCAGATAGAATTGAAGATAAAATAAAAGAACTTGATAGTTCAAGACATTGGATTATAAATATTCATATGGATCCATATGATGACTCAGATATTAATAATGAAGAAAACTGTATAATAAAAACTTAAAATATAAAAGGTATTAAAAAAATATGATTTCTTGGATGCAAAAACATAAAAAATGGTTAATAGTTACAATTTGGATAAGTACAATAGCATTTGTAGGTGCTGGTTTTGTTGGTTGGGGTAGTTATGATTATGGTAAATCAAGTAGTACAGTAGCTGTTGTTGGTGATAAAGAGATACCTTTATCTGATTTACAAAATGAATACAGTGCACTTTACACACAATATCAACAGATGTTTGGGGAATCGTTTAACAAAGAATTAGCTGAACAATTAAAACTTGAAGATGCTGCACTTCAAAGAGTTATTCAAAAATATTTACTTATGAGTTATGCTTCTGATATGGGTTTAGCAGTTACAGATAAAGAGGTGGCTAAAGAGTTAGTAAAAATTAGTTCATTTTTTAAAGATGGAAAATTTGATAAAAATACTTATATGAGTGTTTTAAAACAAAACAGAAGAACAAGTAAAGAGTTTGAAGCTCAACTGAAACAAGATTTATTAGTAACTAAAGTACAAAAAATATTTAATAGCCCTTTATCTACAAAAGAGATAAGCAATATTGGTAAGCTTTTATATTCTCAAGATAAAGTTAGTATATCTATTGTAAAAGCTAACAATATTAAAATTACACCAAAAACTGATGAGTTAAAAAAGTATTGGGAAAATGTAAAAACAAACTATATGTCACCAGAGGGTTATAAAATTAGCTACACTAAAGTTGAAAATATAGATTCTAAAACAAAAAAAGAGATGAGAAAAGTTGCTCTTAAACTTTATCTTAAATTAAAAAGAGATGAACAGAAGTTTGAGCAGACTAAAACTATATATGATGGAACTCAATTTTTATCAAAAGAAAATTTTGATAAAGTGATTAAAAGTAGCACAGGTGATGCTTTAAAACCAATTTATGAAAACAACAATTATTATGTTGTTAAGTTGGTTAAAAAAACTAAACCTGAAGTTTTACCATTTGATGATGTTCAAAGTAGTATTAAAGCAGAGTTTATAAAAGATGCAAAAAATAAAGATTTAGATGCAAAAACAAAACTTGTAATTGAAAATTTTAAAGGTAAAGATATTGGTTATATTAGTAGAGATACAAAACCAACAATTGCAGGTTTAGCTGATGAAGAAATACAGCAACTTACACAAAAAATATTTACTTCTAAAGATAAGAAAGGTTCTATGAAACTATTTGATAAATCTGTAGTATATGAGATAACAGATTCTAAATTTGTACCTTATGACAGTAAAAATGATTATACTGTTGTATCTGCTGTTGGTGATGTTAAAACAAATCTAATCACTAGTTCATTACTAGAAAAATTAAAAAACAAGTATGATGTTAAATCATATATGGGTAACAATTAATTGAACACTCCAATTTTAGCTATTGACATTGGCACAACAAACATTATCTCTATTGTTGCTGCAAACGATTTTAATAATAAAATTAATATATTAGGTGTAAGTAAAGTTAAAAGTGAAGGTGTACAAAAAGGTAATATAGTTGATATTAACCTTGCTGGTAACTGTATAAAAGAATCAGTATTTAAAGCTATGAGTAGTTCTGGTTCATCTATGGATAAAGCTATTGTATCTTTAAGCGGTGCTAATACAAAAACATTAAGAAGTAATGGAAGTGTTAATATACCTTCTGGACATATAACTCAAAATGAGATAAAACAAGTCCTTAAAATGGCTTTATACAATGCAAATATTATCCCTGATTATGAAGTTATACATGTATTACCAATATTGTTTAGAGTTGATGATGGTTCATCTATTTCAAACCCTTTAAATATGAATGGTTCAAGATTAGAAGTAGTGGTAAATGTTATAACTACAAAAAAAACATCTTTGATAAATATTGAAAATGCTCTTCGCACAGCAAATCTTGAGGTTGATAAATTTGTACTTTCTGGTTATGCAAGTGCCATGTCTACATTAGAAAATGATCAAAAAAAGTTAGGTTCAGTTGTAATAAATCTAGGCGGAAGTACATCACAGTTAGTTGTATATAAAGATTCAACAATTATTTACAACGACTTCTTACCAATGGGAAGTGAACATATTACAAATGATATTTCAGTTATGCTTCATACCCCTTATAGTGCCGCAAATATGGTTAAAAAACAGTATGGCACATTACTTCCAAATAAAGATGAAGATAATGAACAAAATATTAAAAAAGTAAAACTTCCTCTTTTGGGTAATGAAACAGAAACAAAAGAGATCTCTTTGGATCAAATACAGCCAATATTACATGCAAGAATAGAGGAGATTTTATCTCTTATTCACGATAGATTAATTGAGGGTGGAGTGATTGATAATATTGATGGTGGAGTTATTTTAACTGGTGGTATGACATTAATACCAGGTGTTAAAGAGTTAGCTTCAATGATTTTTACAACATTACCAGTAAAAATATCAAATCCAAAAAATATCCAAAATGGTTATGTAGATTTCAACGATCCAACTATGTCAACTATTGTTGGATTACTTTTATATGAACTTAGCAATAATGAAGGTTTTGAGTTAGATAGTAATGGTGAAATTAAAACAAGAATTGAAGTTAATGTTAATAAAAGTTCTAATACTCAAGAGGAAACACCAGTAGTAAAACAAAAAATTGAACTACCAACAAATAACCAAAATGGTATTAGTGAAATAGGGACTATTAAAGAGAAACAAGAGCAAAAAGATGAAGAAAAACCAAAAATAATGAATAAACTTTTCTCTAAAATATCAAGGTGGATATAATGGATATAAATCTTTTTGATGAAAATAGTATAACAGTACAAAGACCATCTAAAACACTATCTCAAAATGCAGCTAAAATAGCTGTAATTGGAGTAGGTGGTGGTGGTTGTAATATGATAAATCATATGATAAGTGAGGGGACTCATAAAATTGATTTAATTGTTGCAAATACTGACCTTCAAGTATTAAACTTATCACAAGCACCAAAGAAAATTCAGCTTGGTATTGAACTTACTCGTGGATTAGGTGCTGGTATGCGTCCTGAAATAGGTAGAGATTCGGCATTGGAAAACTATCAAGAGATAAAAGATTCTTTAGATGGTTCTGATATAGTATTTATAGCTGCTGGTTTGGGTGGTGGAACTGGAACTGGAGCTGCTGCAATTATTGCAAAAGCTGCAAAGGAGATAGGTGCTTTAACTGTATCAGTTGTAACAAAACCTTTTAAATGGGAAGGTAAAAAAAGAACAGGATTGGCAAATCTAGGACTTGAAGAGTTAAAAAAAGTTAGTGATTCTATTATTGTTATACCAAACGATAGACTTAGAAATATAGTAGATCCAAATATTGGTATGAAAGATGCTTTTAAAGTTGTTGATGATGTTTTATATCAAGCTGTAAATGGTATGAGTGAAGTTATTTTAAAACCAGGTAGTGATGATATAAATGTCGATTTTGCCGATGTTAAAACAATTATGCAACATAAAGGTATCGCACTTATGGGTATAGGTAAAGCTAAAGGTGATAATGCTGCAAATACTGCCCTAGAGATGGCTGTAAAATCTCCTTTATTAGATGAAATATCTTTAAGTGGTGCAAAAGGTATTATGATACATTGGACAACAAATCCAAATGTTTCTATGTTTGCTATTAGTGATGTGATGGAAGATATAAATGATATATTAACTGGAAATCCAGAAATAATATTTGGAACAACTTCTGATAGTAATATGGATTTAGATGAGATAAAAATTACAATAGTTGCAACTGGATTTGAATCAGCTGACAGTGATGAAGCTGTACAAGAAAGCTCAAATATAACACCAGTTACACCTGTACACACTCATCATAAATCATCAAATGATGAAAGTTATTACGATACTCCACCACTAATGAGAAGCTACTCTATTAGATATAAATTAGTATAATATATTTCATACAACAAGTGTATCACTTGTTGTATTATCTTTTATCTCTATTGAGGTAATTTTTCCTCTAATAATTTAACTAAATCTTCATCTAAAGAATCAAGAGCAGGTAAAGTAATATTTGCTTTTAAATATAATGCACCTCTTTGTTTAGTTTTTCTATTTAAAGCACCTAACTCTTTTACTCTAAATTTTTGGTTTTGTTTTGTGTTTTGAGGAACTTTTAATGTGATAGTTTTTGTTAATGTTTCTATTGAAACTTTTCCACCAAATAAAGCAGTTTTTAGAGATATATCAAATGATTTAGTTAAATCATCATATTCATCTCTTGTATAATCATCGCTATCTTCTACTTTTAAAGTTATAATTAAATCACCTCTAGGGAAACCTTGTGCTTGTTTACCTTTACCTTTTGCTCTAATTTTTTGATCAGATTTTATACCCTCTGGTATTTTTATATCAAATGATTCATTATTTATAGATACATTTTTAACTCCACCTAATATAGCAGTATTAAAATCTACAGATAGGTTAGCACTTATATCTAAATCAGGCTCTCCAAATGGTGAACCTCCGCCAGAGAAACCACCTTGTGAACCAAAGCCACTATGACCACCAAAACCAGCACCACCTTGTTGTCCAAACATTTGTCTTAATATATCATTTATATCTACACCAGCACCTTGCCCTTGTGCAAAATCATGAAAGTTTTGTCCACCAAACATATCATCACCATGCATATCATATTGTGCTTTTTTCTTCTCATCACCTAAAACTTCATATGCAGCATTTATCTCTTTAAATTTCTCTTCTGCATCTGCATCTTTATTCATATCAGGATGATATTTTTTTGCTAATGCTCTATACGCTTTTTTTATCTCTGATTGTGTTGCGTTTTCACTTACATTTAATGTCTTATATAAACTTTTTGCCATATTTTAAGTTACCCTTTATTAAATATTATTAATTTTTTGCTAATTATAACATAATTTTAACATTTAAGCTAATAAAATTCTACTGTAAAACCTCTATCAAATTTATCAAAATCTTTGTAAAACTCTACACACTTAGGGCTATATTGTTCTAGATATTTAGATAAAGGTTTTTTTTGATCGTAACCCATCTCACAGTATAAGTATTTTATTTTTTTCTGTTTGGTTTGTGTAATAATATCTTTTAATAATTCATCACCAGCATCACCACCAAATAAAGCATTTGATGGTTCATATTTTACATTTAAAGGGAGTTTATAGTTATTTGCTATATATGGTGGATTTGAGATACACATATCAAAGTTTTGATTTTCTTCTATATTTGTAAATATATCACTATTTATAAATGTGATTTTATGTTCGACATTATGCTTTTTTGCATTTTGTTTTGCTAACTCTAATGCTTTATCATTTATATCAACTGCTACTATTTCAATATCATCAATTAAAATTGCTAGCATTACAGATATGATTCCACTTCCTGTTCCTATTTCTATTACTCTAGGATTCTTAATAGTTCTTAAAGTATTCTCAGCTTTTTCTATAAGTATCTCAGTTTCTGGTCGGGGTATTAATACGCCGTCTCTTACATTAAAAACTTCTCCATAAAAACTTGCACGACTTGTTATATATTCTAAAGGATAGTTTGTAGCTCTTTTTTTAACTAATTTTTCAAGCTCTTTTTCACATAAACACTCTTTGTCATAATTAAGATGTAGCCAAATAGTATTTTGCCCTACAAGGTGAATAATAAGTATCTCCACCTCTTTTTGAGGTATATGTGTAACCTCTCTTAAATATTTACTTTGCTCTTTTATTATTTGTTTGTATGTTTTCATTGTGTACTCTTTTATTTATTAAATGATGGATTATTTGTTTGCCACTCATATGAGCTTAATTTTTTATCATTATTTTTATCCATAAATTGAAATTTATTGTTAGATATTATTTCCATCTCTTGTGAAGTTACTATTTTATTTCTATCTAAATCATTTTTGATAAACCATGAAGAAGCGATATGTGGCATCACTTTAAATAGTCGAGTGTTTTGAATCTCTATAATCTCTACATCTCTATCTTTATCTAGGTCCATTCTATTAAATCTTTTACTTGACATTGTTAAATACTCTTCTTGATTTAAAAATCCATCTTTATTTTCATCACATTTGACAAATATTTTAGAACCAAACTTATCATTTTGAGGATTGGCTAAAATATTTGCAGTTATGATTAGAAGAGATAAAAAAACCTTATTTATCATTTAACTCTTCTAAATCTTCTTTTAATGCTTTATCTTTATCCATCTGTTTAATTCCTGCACCTGTATACCCCAACTCTTTAAGTCTTTCAACTAATGGTGGATGTGAGTAAAAAAAGAATATATAAAGTGGATGAGACAATGGAAATGATTTATTTTCATTTGCAAGTTTTAATAAAGCATTTACTAAATCATCTTTAGTAGCTAAATTACTTCCAAACTCATCTGCAGCGTATTCGTTATGTCTACTCATAGCGCTAATTAATGGCATTAAGAAAAATGATAAAATAGGGCTAAACATCATAAATACTAAGATGATAGCATATGGTTCATTGTTTAAGTGCATTTGTAAAAATAACTCTTCAGGTAAGTTTCCAAATATTGCAAAAAATACAAACATAACAAACCCCATGATACCGATATTTTTTAATATATCACCATTTTTAAAGTGACCAAGTTCATGTCCTAAAACTGCCAAAAGTTCGTTGTGTGTTAGTTTTTCAACAAGAGTATCAAATAAAACAACTCTTTTAGTACTTCCTAAACCACCAAAATAAGCATTTAGTCTGTTGTCTCTTTTACTTGCATCTACACTAAATACACCAGAACTTTTAAATCCAACTTCCTCTAAAAGTTTATTGATTTTTTGAGCTAACTCTTTATCTTCAAGTGGACTAAACTTGTCAAACATTTTATCTCTTATAAGTGGATAAAGCATATTGATTAAAATAATAACAGAAAAAATAAATACAAATCCCCATATCCACCAAGACGGAAATGACTCTATTATCCAAGTAAGTCCAGCTATTACAGCACTACCAAATATTAAAAATAAAGCACCACTTTTAATAGTGTCTTTGATATATAATGATGTAGTCATATTTGAAAACCCATACTCTTTATCAAGTTTGAAAGTTTTATACAAATCAAAAGGTAGTGCTAATATCCAATTTATTATAATAAACAGATCTATAAATATAACAGCTTTTAACCATCCTTCGTATCCTAATGTTGCTTCATCTAAAGCAACAAGCCCAAAACTGATCCACATAAAAAACAGTACAAAATCATAAAAAGTTGTGGCCATGCCTAACTTATTTGTTGCAACATTATAGTTACCTGCTACTTTAAATTTTGATGGAGTTAATATAACTGCATCCAACTTCTTTGCTTTTTGTACATAATCTACTTGCATAAATGATGTGTAAATACTTACTAAAAAGTATAAACAGTATCCTGCTATTGCTATTTCTAACATCTAATTCTCTTCCTTTAATTTTTTATAAATTTTTTACTTTTGCTATCATTGTAACTGTGTACTAACATACGAATTATTTAACTTTTAGATTATTTTTGTTTATTTTTGAGTTTTAATCCATCTTCTTTATTAAGAACAGTAGGTTCTGGATATAGGATGTTTGGAAATAACTTTGATCCAGTAGCAATTAATACACGCTCAATAAGTAATCTAGTATGATCAGATGTTTCAGGTGGCAACTGAATTACAGAGTATTCATCCCAATTATTAAATGAATGATGTTTTTGAGTAATTGGATACCTTTTTGATAAAGACTGTTTAGTCTCTCCAAAATAAAGTTCTCTTGTTTCTCGATTCAATAATATATAGATATTATTTTCATTTAATTCATTTGCTATTTCTCTTCTTTTTTTCCACTCAGTAACTTGGATTCGTCTTAGTAACTCATCTTCTGAGCTTAATAAATAATCTGCAATCAAATAAGAACTTAATTCCTTAAATACTTTAGGAAAACCTTGCGACTCATCTTTAACTCTAAAAAACTCTTTAATAGTTACAATAGGTTTATCATCTTTCCATATTATTTTAACTTGTAACTGTTCTTTAAAACCACCAATATCAAATTCTGTATATTTTAATTTTTTATAGTGTTCATCACCAATATGAAACTCTAATGCCCTTACAAAACTTTTAGGGTAATCTTTGGCAAGTTGTACTGCAAACTCATTTTTCCATTTAAGTCTAAATGAACTTTCTTTATTTCGTTTTTTGATATTAGATAATGTTAACTTACCTTTGAAACTATAGTTTTCTCTAGATAATTCCTTAGGAGATGTATAATTAATATCTACTTCCCATATACCTTTTTCAAGTTTATTTAAAATTTCTTCACCCCATATCTTGACATAACTAGATGGGATAGTAATAGTTAAATCGTTAATAAACATTGATTTATGAATGTCTAAAGGAAAAAAGTCTGGTGATAATCTAATTGGCTGTACTCTATCTGTTCTTTTATCCATTTAATCTCCTATCTTAATTCTTCTAAAATTGTATTTCCTAGTTTTTCCACTATTCCTACAACCAAAGCATTACCCATTAAAAAAGCTCTTTTTGTATCTGTAACACCAATGGTATGATTATCAGGAAACATATTTAATCTTTCTAATTCTATTGGAGTTAGTCTTCTATGTTTACCATTAATTTCTACTACATGCTTAAATCTTGAGGCACTTGCTCCCCCTTCTCCAGTTATTATAGTTCTTGCAGGTTTTTGTAAACAATCAGGAAATCCCATACTTCCTTCTGAATATGTATATTTATGTCCTGTAGTTTTATTAACTCGTTCTATTGATTTAGAGCCTTTTTGGTATTCCCATTTTTTCAATTCTTCATCACTAATATAAAACTCTTTTGGTATAGTACTTTCCACTTCCAAGAAATCACCTAAAACAGAATATTTACCATCATAATCTACTTCTATTCTTGATGTATAATAAACTCCATCAATCATATAACCTGTTTCTAAAAAAGCATTATTTTTTGGTGTTTCTTTATTGAAATTATCTGTTATATCTACTAAATCGTCACTCAATTTTCTTGATATTATTTTTTTATCATCAATATCTTTGATAGGAAATGTTTTAGCAAATAATCCTTTTGTATTTAAGTTATTAACATTAGAATTATTTTTTAAATTATTATAAAAACTTGTGTCTTTTTTCGAGGCAAAAATAAATACTCTTTTTCTTCTTTGTGGCATTCCATAATCACTAGCATTGATAACTCTCCATTCAACAGCATAGCCCAAAGCATTTAAAGATGATAATATAATTGCAAAATCTCTACCTCTTTGACTAGCAGGTGATTTTAATAATCTATCAACATTTTCTAATAATAAATATTTAGGAGCTTTATCTTTTTTTTCTTGTAGTATTCTATAAATTTCCCACCATAGTACACCTTTTTTGCCATTGATTCCATGTGAGTTTTTTAATGTACTTGCTACTGAATAATCTTGACATGGAAATCCACCTACAAGCATATCATGATCAGGTATATCAATAACTTTTACTTTTGAAATATCTTCATTTGAATGACTTGTGTGTTCAAATTGTTTTTCATATATTTGTGAAGCATGTTGTATTTTGGTTGAAGGTTCCCATTGATTACTCCAAACTATATTAAATTTTTTATTTTTATTTTTAGTATTTTTTAGTCCAATATGAAATCCACCAACACCTGCGAATAATTCAATTGTATTAATAAAATTGTTTTGTGACATTTGCATATTCATATTTTTTTGCTCTTCTATTCTTTTGTATAAATTAAGTAAATTTGGTGTTTTCATAGTACTTCCTAATAATTTAAGAAAGTATATCAATAAAATTAAATTTTCTTAAAAAGTATTGCAATTTGCAATATTTTTTAAGAATTTCTATTATATCTAATTTGTTCTAGTAAAAAAGTTAAATTGATTTTTGTAGTTTAATTTATCTACATCAATTCTTTATCTTTAATTCTCTAAAAATTTCTATAAATTTTTTAACTCTTTGTTTATCATCTGTGATATTTACAATCTCATAATTTTCACCAAATGACTCTTTTTTCCAATTTGCACTACCATATATTGCATATTTGTCGTCAATTATAGCTAATTTTATATGCTGTTTTCTTTTTGTTTTAATAAGTTCTATCTCTTTAGAAAACTTTAACTTTGTTTTGTTGTAAATTATAGTTACTTTTACACCATTTTTTACAGCTTTTTTAATTGCTTTGTTAAACTTTTTGTATGTAAAGTTATACATTGCTATATCGATTGAAGTATCTGCATTTTTCAATAGTTTAACTATTTTTTCTTTTGCTATATCTGCCTCATTTGGTAAAAAATATATTTTATCTTTCCCAAAAAGTGAAGATGATATAAATATCATAAAAAATATTATATAAAAACTGTATTTGATTTGATTCTTAAACATTTTAATCCCTTTTTTTTGTAAATAATTTTACAGTATCTATTTTATAAAACTCTAATAACTGTTTATATACTTTTGGAAACTTCTCTTGTAAAGATTTTGGTTTTTGAAAAAATAGTTCACTAGCAACTGCAAAAAATTCAGCTTCATTAATAGCCCCATTATTTCCAAAAAGTTTGTATTTTCCCCAAAATCTATTTGTAAGTGATTTTTCATTTAAAGTTTTGTATGTTTTAAACATATCAGTTGCCCAACTTTTATATTTACTATTTTCTAATACAGGCACACCATCTGCCACACCATCTTCAAAGTCCAGTTCGTGTGCAAACTCATGCACGATTACATTATGGTTTTTAAAGTTATAGATCTCTTTTTTTATATTATGCCATGATAAAACCACAATACCACCAGTACTTTGTCCTTCTATTATAAGCTTCTGTTTTGTATATAATCCATCATAACTTTTAATCTCATCAATTACATATTCATATGGATAGATATAAATAGTATTTAGATTTTCATAACTTTTTTCATCAAGATTTACAACTATTAAACAAGCATAAAAACTAACTATAACTTTCATATCAAAAGTTATATCATGTTTTATTGCTATCCACTCTTTTTCCTCTATGAAAATCATCATCTTATAATGAAGTTTTAACTTTAATTCTTCATCTAAAAGATTATAATATGGTAATTTTTTTAAAACTTTTTCATAGTGTTTTGGAAAAGGTATGTTTTTTAGTTCTTTTAACAATAATAAGTGGTTAATCCACTTAAATAGTTCTATACTTACAAATAGTAGTAAAATAACTAATAAGATTTGTATCAATGCAATATTATAAAACAAATCAAGACCTCTTTACAAAACTAAACTCTTCTATTTAGTGACACTCTAAAATTGTTCTATCTGGAGTTACTAAATAATCATACCCATTATAAATTGTATATCCACCATAAAGTATAACAGATATTGCTGCTAGTTTTATCATAATATTTCTAAATCCACTTTGTTTAAAAAGTCCTACAAAAAAACCAAGTGAAAAAAGTGCAGGAATGGTACTAATACCAAATATAACCATAACTAAAGCTCCATATAAAGGATCAGCTGTACTAGCTGCAGTTATTGCAAAAAAGTATACAAATCCACATGGTAAAAGTCCATTTAACATCCCTAGTAAAAAGAAGCTAAATAGTGTTTGACTTTTTAACAATGCCTTGAAAGTTTGTGTATACCATTTTGACTTTGAAAATGAGTGTTCAATTAGAGTTAAAAATTTAATCTTTCCTAAAAGTGAAAGACCAGTTAATAACATAGCTGTTCCAGCTACTAGCCATAATATTCCATTTGCAGTATTAGAAAAAGTGGCAACACCACCAAGGTATCCAAAAATTGCTCCTAAAATTGCATATGTAGAAATTCTACCAAATGAATATAAAAAATGTGCAAAAGATTGTTGTGCTTTACTCCACTCTTGTTGAACTTTAGTACTTGAATATGCTATAACAATTCCACCACACATACCAATACAATGTCCAAATGAACCTAAAAATGCAATAGTAATTATACTTATTATATCAACTGTTTCCATTATTTATGACCATCTAATAACATTTTTTTAATTTTAGGATTTCCAAGATGTTCACCTCGAACCATATGTAAAAACATGGTATCAAAATCTATTAAATTCTCTTTTGATTTTTTGTTTTCATATGCACCAAAGCCATAAAACATTGGTGTTTCATCAGTTCTACTATACCAAGATGACCTTGCATCAATATATCTTTTTGTATCTTTTGTCATAACCCATATAGTAGCATCATCTTTAAACGGTTTGTTTTTTATCCAATTTACCATACCTCCATGATCGTGAAAAAACCAAGTTTTTCCTGTTGGTGATATAACTTGTGAAGCATATGTAATGTCATCTATTACCATACCACAGTCACTATCTTGGAACTTTTTAAGAACAATTTTTATTGGCTTTTTATCTGTATTTCCAGTATAAACAACTGTCATATTTTGTGAAGTTGACATAGATAAAAAAAGTGCAACAATAATGGCAACAATTATAAAAACAGTGATAAATGGTAAAAGTTTCTTCATTTTTAATCCTAGTAGCTATTTGTAGCTATAATTTTTATTAGATATATTTTCTATAAACACTGTAGCATAACTACTTTTTGGTAAAGTAAACTCTAAAAGCATAGAGTTATTCTCTTTATTGTATCTATTTTGAATATTTGTTGGCATTATCCATGCGTCACGTCTATAACCTTTATCATGAATAAATATATCATCATAAGAGGATTCTAATTTGCCAGCTTCATCTTTTGATCTTAGCACTTTTCTACCTGGCATAAGCCCTGTAATGATTTTTTTATCTTTATTTTTAAATAAATCACCCTCTAAGCATAAAAGTTTTTTAGAGTTGTTTTCTTGTGACATTTCAACTCTTTTGGCCAACCAAGCATTAAAAAAATAACTTTGATAAGCTGATGTTAAAAAAGATTTTAATCGCTTATCAGATAATAACTCTTCCCCATAAACTATATTTTTTGTTTTTTCAAAATTATTATCTTGACCAAATCTTTGGTATCCAAAATAGTTTGGCATACCATTTTTTTGTATTTGTGAAAGTGTTTGATAAATTATAGGTAAATCAGAAGAATCAATATCTTTTAAAGTTATTTTAAAACTGTTTCCTTTTAGGTCGCCGATTTTTATCTTTTGGTTATGTATATATGTATCTAAAACTTTTATATTTTTACTATTTAAGCATTTGTAATCTCTACTTTTATTTAATGGTATACTTATATATTGAGTTGTAGTTGCATTTTTATCTTTTAGTCCTGCATAACCAATTAGATTTTCAGCAATATCAAGTTTTTTTGATATATAACTAATTAATTCCCAAGTAGAAGTATACTCTTTTTTTATTTTTAGTATAAAAAAGTTACCTTTATTTGTAAACTCTCCTAGTGGTATCTCTTGGACAATAAAATCAAATCTATTTTGATTAAAAGTAAATTTTAATGGTTCATGTGTTTGTAAAAATATTCTTGTTGTTTGCATGAGTGGATTATACAGTTATATTCTTTTATTTTAATGTAAAGAATTTTTTAATTTTTAAAAGACCTAGTTGTATTCCACTATACTTCATAAGTTTTGCTACTTTTTTCCATTCATCTTTACTATAGCATGGACTTGAACAAGTTCTACATCTAGGTTTTGGGTCATGGGGACACTCAAGCAATCTATCAAAAGAGTAATGGATAAGTTCAATACAATCAGAACATAACTCTAAGTCTATACAAACTTTTTGCCCATTATGTGTTAGTTGTTTACAATGGTGTGTTTGATTTGAATGTTTATCTATACAGTGAAGTTCAAAAAACTTTTTTAAAATATTTGCTTCACTTGTAAATTTTTCGGTTGTCATTATTTTATAGTCATTATTTAATAGTGATTACTTTATCAATATTAGCAAATATATTTTCAACTCTTTCTTGCCAAAGTTTACCAAAAGATATTTTTTCCTCTTTTGTAGCAATCTCTTGCATAATTTTTTTCATCAACTCTTGTTGTAAAGGGTTAGCTTGGATAGAACTAGGGTTATATATCACTTCAACACAAGAACCATTATCTAGTCTTTGTAACTTTACACTTGATGATATATTATCATTAAATTTCATTAAATCATGTCTTACAAAGTTTCCGTTAATACCTTTAAACCCTAAAGTTTCAGTCGCACCTGTGATTTGTGTAAACACGTTTGCTATTACACCTGCAACACCATCGTAAGAGTCCTCTTTAAATGATACAAAGATATTACCTCTACTTGGTAATTTATCATCTGGATATAATGCTTTTAAACCCTCTAGTGCCATTAAATAAGCACCCGCAACTGTAGGGCAACTGTGTCCTGCATTTTTAACTATATCTAAATAGTTAAATTCTATAATTCCATTTTCGAATGTACCTAAAAAGTTTGATAAATCATCTGTAAGTTTTATTGTTTCTATAGTATTAAAAAAATTTGGGTATTTCATTTGTTTTTTGCTCCTTGGCAATTTGTTGGTTTAGTATACGGAAAAAACCAATCTTTAATTATTAAGTTTACCGAAATAAAACCCAAAATGTTTAATATATAATTATTTGGAAAATCCAAATAAAAGTAAGTAATAGCTAAATATATCACAACAGGGTATTTTATAAAATAAAAGAAAAATATTAGAGTTCCGTATATTGTATTCATTTTATTTCACATTATTTGGTATTGTTATCTCAAAACAAGCACCAAAATACTCTTTTGAATCAACTTCAAAGTGTTTATTACTTACAGATATTTGACCGTTAAAATGTTTATGAATTATTTCATAAGACATATGTAGCCCTATACCTGTACCTTGTGTTTTCTCTTTTGTTGTAAAGTATG
Source organism: Campylobacterota bacterium (assembly GCA_034723795.1). Taxonomy (GTDB): domain Bacteria; phylum Campylobacterota; class Campylobacteria; order Campylobacterales; family Arcobacteraceae; genus JAIOSF01. Next base: position 26,882 of record JAYEPG010000235.1, on the reverse strand, counting down.
GTTCAAATACCTTAGGTAAAATATCTTTAGGAACTCCACCTGCATTATCATAAAACTTTATTGATATTTTATCATTTGATTGTGATAAGTTTACATATACAATTTTTGTTTCTACTTCTTTTTCTACTAAAATATCTTTTGCATTGTTAAAAATATTTAAAAATACTTGGCTTAATTGACTCTCTATACCATTACATTTTATATCATTTAGTTCAATTTTTTTTACAATATCAATATTGTTTTTTCTATAACTATCTCGTATTATTGTTTCCATAGTATTTATAGAATGTGTTAATAAAAACAACTCTTTATTTTTAGAAACTTTATAGAAGTTCCTAAAGTCATCAATAGTATCAGATAAAAATTGAACTGAACCATCAATATCATTCATAGTTTTTATAAACTCTTCATCACTTAGTAAGCCATACTCTTTTTTTACTAATGCACCAGAAGATAAAGTTGAGATATGAGATAATGGTTGTCTCCATTGATGAGCAATATTACTAATCATCTCACCCATTGATGCCATTTTTGATTGTTGTATCATATTTGCTTCTTGTTCTTTTTGTACTGAAATATCTATAATACTAGCAACTACTACTGCACCTTTTGGTTTATATCTTGAACCAAAAGAGATAATAATAGGAAAAATAGTTCCATCTTTTCTTATTGCTTCTAATTCAACTGTTGTTCCTAAAATACCTTTGGATTTACCTGTGTGAAGATATAAGTTAGATGCTTTAGTATGTATTTTTTTATATTTCTCAGGAATTATATTTAGAAGATTTCTTGTACCCATCATCTCCTCTTTTTTCCAACCAAATATCTCTTGGGCTTTTTCATTATATGTTGTTATTTTTGCTGTCCAGTCTATAGCTATAATAGCATCGTTTGATGACTCAACAACTGTATCACTATATTCTTTTCCATTGGTTATAGTATCTATCATCTTATCAATTTGAATAGATGCTGGTCTAAATATAAATAGTGCTTCTAGTGATAATATAAATAGTGTTAAAAGCATTAAATAAAATTCATCTTGTGATAGTTGTTCTAATTTATCATTTGCATTTTTCTCATACTCTTTTACAACTAAATCAAGTTGTATTAAAATAGATTTTGAATTTTGTATTGCTATTTTTAGATACTTTTTATCATCTTCTTTAATCAAATTATGAAAATTTGATAAGTAGTTAATCAAATTTTCATCTAATGACTCTTTAAAGTAAATATCTCGTAGTCTTTGTGTTGATACTTTATTTAAAAGAAATTTATGAGCAGATTCTATATCTTGTAAAGATTCTACAAACTCTTTTTTAGCAGAATCTAATTTAGAATTATGATAGTTAGTAGCTAAGATAATTAGTCTTTGTGACAACATCCTTTGTTTACCACTAATATTAATTATTTTTGCATATTCTTTATTTGATTTAATTATTTCTTGAGATAAATAATTTGCAAATATTACAAATATAGCTACTAAAGTAAGGGCTGGTATATATCTTTTTGTAAGAGAAATTTTTAACATAATTTTATTATACTCTAATTATCTTTTTAATTAACCTAAATACCACTAAGTTTTTTCTTAACTTCATCTGTAGCCATTGTTATGTTCCAAGCAGGTTCCCACACAACTTCAACTTCTACATTTTGTATAGAGTCTATTTCTCTTAAAACTGCTTCTTCTACCCATTGAACTATCATTTGATGTAGTGGACAAGCTTTTGTAGAAAGTGTCATAATAACTTTTGCATTATACTCTTCATCACAAGTTGCATCATATATTAAACCCATCTCTACAAGGTTAAATCCTACTTCAGGGTCATTTACAGTTGATACTGCTTTAAATATCTCTTCTTTACTTACCATTTACTATCCTTTATTTAAATATAATATTTTCACTTACACATATTCACTAAGGCTTCACTTTGGGTACCCCAAAATTAAAATTTTGACCCTAAAGTTGCAGAGTCGTTCATATGTATAATTTAAAACACTACTTATAATTTATCATAAACATTAAATCTTTTATCATAAATATTGAACCTACAAATAAAAAACTAATTCCTACTTTAAAAATATCATTTGAACCAAAAAATATCCCAAAAGCCCCTATAAACACACCTAGTGTACTAAACATAAATTGGAATTTTGCACTAAAGGTTGGTACCATATCTGCTAACATAGGTACTTTTTGTTTCCCAATTAAAGGTGAAAATCTTTCATACCAAACTAAAAATGGTACTATTTTATAAAGATGTCCATTTATTATAAATGTAACATATCCTAAAAATAAAACCCATCCTATAGTCAACAATAATTGGTCAGATGGATATACTAAATGTATTATCCCCATAAGTAAACTAATAGCTAAACTAAAATAAGAGAAAAGCAATGAATGTAGATATATATCGTTATCCATTCTTACTCGTGTTTTATATATAATATATATTTGATAAAAATATAAACCAAGTGCCATCATACTTAACATATATCCCATATACTCTAAAAATATTGAATCAAATATTGATGATAACATTACACATACTACACCACCACTTATAACCCATAAAGCGTATCTTACAGGTTTCCAAGAGAAACTATGTGACAACCAAAACATAGGTAGAAGTATCAAACTCATCCCCATAATTGTAATACCAACATAACCTGCAAGAACTAAATAAATATGTGCTTTAAGAAGTGATACTATATCAATATCTATAGTTCCTGCATATCCAAGTGCCATTAATATACCAAATATTAAACCTAAAAATAAAAATGTATTAGCAAGTAATACACTTGTCATTACTAGATTAAATTTTTTTACTTTTTTTATTGTTAGAAATGTTTCAAGTACAAAAATAAGTAAAGATATAAGTACTACAATTCCACCATAAGGTAATAGAGCAGGGGATGCTAAAAATCCATATCCCATAAGGATAGTTCCCGATAAAAGTAGTGGGTATATTATATAGTACAGTTCTACTGCAAAATGACCAACTTCAAGTACTACTGGTACTAGTTGTGCCATCGCACCAAATATTACCATCATTACAAATCCTAATAAAAATATATGAACCCATGATAATGTTGTATTATCCATGCTACTTAAGTTTGAAATATCAAATCCAAATAATAAAGCTATAGATATAACAAAAAAAATAGCACCTATTATAAAATAAGGTGCTATTAATTTAAAAGGTGGTGCAAAATCTTGTGAAATTGCCATTTTTAATTATTAGCCATTACAGCTAGTGTCATTAAAATCTGTTTTTCCATTCGAACTTTTTGAACTAAAAATAATCTTAGTTAAACCTTCTTGAATCTCTTCAATTTCAAAACTAAATTCATCTTCAACTTTAGGAAAAAGACCCATTGGTGCTTTACTATTAAACATTACTAGTTTTTCACCATTCTTTAATGCTTTTAATCCACACATAGCATTTACCATTGGTTCTGGATGCCCAGATTTACTACTGTCAAATTGTAAAAAAGTGATTCCATTATCTTCATATTTATAAAATGGTACTGTTGCTCCATTTACTTCTATTTGCTCTGCATTTGCTGGTATTAAACTCATATTTAAACTCTCCTGATTTTTTAATATTAAAATTATAACTCAAATAAGATAAAATTGTCTTATTTAATTTTCATCAAATAATAAATCCTAATATCTATATAAAGCCTTATGTCAAGTAAAACAAAGTGGTAGAAATAGAGTTTATTTATATAATGAGGATTTATAGTTATAATAAATAAAAGATATGATACAATGTTTTAAATTTAGATTAAAATAAGGATAAGTTATTGGAAACTACATATACTGACTATAAAGATATTGATCAAGATCAACTCCAAAAAGATATTGATGAAATTAAAGAAACGATCGGTGATCCAACACAAGAGGATTTTGATCATTTATTAAAACTTGAAAGATGGGGAAGAGGAGCTACATTTGGTGGTTTTTTCTTGATTTTTATTGTTGCTGGATTTGAAGTAAGTTCAGGTTTTAGTGGATTATGGTTTTGGGTACTTTCTTTGTTGTCTGCAATATCAATTGGTATAGGTAATACAATAAGATGGTCATGTATTACACATCCAATTTTACATGGTGCATATGATAAAGTTCCTAATATCCCTTATAGATATACAAAAAAAGGTTTTGCATCAGGATTAAGAAGATATATAGATTGGTTAGATTGGATTAAACCAGATGCGTGGTGTTTTGAACATAATATAATGCATCATTACCACTTAGGTGAGCCTGATGATCCAGATAATATTGAAAAAAATATGGTATGGTTACATGATAAAAAAATACCTATGTTTTTTAAATATGCTTTTGTTTATATATTCGCTGCTGTTTGGAAACTAACATATTATGCACCAAATACACTTAGAATACTTGGTAATAAAGAAAAAAGAAAAAAGAAGGAACCTGAGACTATGGAATATGAGATTAGTCCATTTAAGCCAAATGGTTTTTTACTTTGGAAAGATTATATTTTGCCTTATGGTATTGTAAATTTTATTGTATTACCATTTTTATTTTTTCCATTAGGGATAGAAGCTGTTTGGACTGCATTTATTATTATTGTTATGGCTGAATTGTATGCAAATTTTCATTCATTTTTAGTTATTACACCAAATCATTCTGCTGAAGATATTTATCAGTTTTCAACACCTCATAAAACACAAGGTGAATATTATCTTAGACAAATAATGGGAAGTGTTAATTATACAACAGGTACAGATACTATTGATGTATTACATGGGTTTTTAAACTATCAAGTAGAACATCATATCTTTCCTGACAGAACAAATTTCTTTTATCAAAAATCTCAACCAATTATAAAAGAGATTTGTAAAAAACATAATTTAGAGTATAGACAAGAGAATGTTTTCAAAAGGTTTTTTATGACTGTTGAACTTATGGTTGGTAAAACTAAAGTACTTAGAGTAGAGGGTGTATAGCACTTTTTATTAAAAAAATAAAAATAACTATTTAAAAAGATGGTATATTGCCATCTTTTTTTATTCTTAAAATTTCAAATAAACTATATAATAGTATAGTTTTAAAGCAATATTTAATTAAAAGTCTAATAAACTATAACTAAGTATAGTTTATTAAGGATTCATATGGCAAAAAGAGTTATTAGTACTAAAAAACCAGAAACATCTATTATTCAAGATGAACATGATTTTGGAAAACATATAAAATATAAAAGAACAAGTATTGGTATGTCAAAACAAGAATTAGCTGATTTTTGCAATTTAAATTATCAAACTGTTGATAATATAGAGAATGGTAAAAAAGGGACAAGACTATCAAGTTCACTATATGTTGCAACAATGTTAGGGATGGAAATAAACGTTTTAACTGACTAATTGGAGAAAGATAATGAGAGAATTAAATATATTTAATAATAATATATTAGTAGGACATTTAAGAAGTAAAGAAAATAGTAATGATTTTACTTTTATATATGCAGTAAGTTGGATAAAAAGTGGCTTTGTATTAACTCCATCATTACCTTTGACTAGTGAAGTTAATCAAGTCATAGCTAGAAACTTTATAGAAAATTTATTACCAGAAGGTAGTGGACTTGATGAAATATGTAATTATTTTAATATTTCAAAAAGTAATAAATTTGGATTAATTGAAGCTATTGGTAAAGAGACTACAGGTTCTTTAATTTTTAGTACTAATAAAGAAAATAATAAATACGATACTACTTTTAGAGAAATAACACAGCAAGAACTAAGCCATAGGATAGAGAAACGAAAAAGTATACCTTTATCTATTTGGGATAATAAACCACGATTAAGTATTGCTGGTGTTCAAGAGAAGCTATTAGTATCAATAATTAATGGTAAGTATGGATTAGCGGATGGAGACTTGTCTTCTACACATATTCTTAAGTTTGATAAATATGATGAAAATTTAGTTCTAAATGAATTTATCTCTTTAAAGTTAGCTCAAGCAGTAGGTATAAAAATACCAAATATAGAGATAATAAATTTTAATTCAGAACAAGTATTAAAAGTAGAAAGATTTGATAGAAATATAATATCCGATAAATTTATTGAAAGATTACATATTGTTGATATGTGCCAAGTAAATGGTGTACCTGTGTCTTATAAGTATGAAAGACCTTATGGAAGTAATGAATCAACAAAAGATATTAGAGATGGTATTTCTTTTAAAAAAGTATTTGATGCTACATCTTTTAGTAAAATACCAGTACTAGATAAAAAGAAGATTATTGATTGGACAATTGTAAACTTATGTCTTGGTAACTGTGATGCACATGGTAAAAATATCTCATTTTTTGTTGATAAAAGAGGTAAGTTAGAATTAACACCTTTTTATGATATTGTCAATATACAAATGTATAAAGAAAAATACTCACAAGAACTTGCAATGGGTATTTATGATGAGTTTATTATTGAAAATATAAAAGCTTATGATTTTATTGAATTTTGTGAAAATAACAATATAAAAATAAAAACATTTATAAATAGATTTATTGAGTTATCTAATAAAATAATTATTAATCTTAATAATTTAGATTTAAAAAATTATACTAAATCAAAACTTATGTCGTGTGATATGAACAATAAGAAAAATGATGAATTTATCAATAGATATAAAAAAGATTGTATTAATAGAATAAATACACTAATAGAAAATATTAAAATTATTAATGAAATAACTATTTAAAAAGATGGCATTTTGCCATCTTTTTTATTATTCTAAAAATTTTATAGTATAATCTTTTTATGAAACCTACACAACAACAAACTGATATTTTAGAAGCTGTTAAACAATACAAAAGTATAAAGATAAATGCATTTGCAGGTACTGGTAAAACTAGTACTTTACAACTAATTGCAAATCAATATAAAACAAAAAAGATATTATATCTTGCATTTAATAGTAGTATAAAAAATGAAGCAATGGGCAAATTTGCTAATAATACTTCTGTAAAAACTACACATGGACTAGCTTTTGGCGCAATTAAAAAACATACAAATGTTGATTTATCAAGTATTGTAAACTATAGAGCAATTGACATATCAAAAGAGTTTAGCGTAACTTATAACCAAGCAGTTGGTGCATTAAAGATATTTGAAAGCTTTTGTAACTCATCAAAAGAATCAATTGGAAAAGAGGATATTGAACATAAAACTGCACAAACAATGTTCAATAATATGCTTATAAATAAACTTAAACCTACTCATGGATTTTATTTAAAATATTATCATTTACTTATCTCAACACAGCAGATTCCACAATTTGGATATGATATTGTACTTTTAGATGAAGCACAAGATACAAATGATGTAACGCTAGGTATTTTTGAAGCATTGCAGGCAAAAACAAAAATATATGTGGGAGATGAGCATCAACAGATATATTCATTTCGTGGTAGTAAAAATGCACTTGATAGGATAAAAACTGATAAAAAACTATATCTTTCTTGTAGTTTTAGATTTAATAATACAATTGCCAATTATGCAAATATATTATTAAAGAACTTTAAAAATGAAAAAGTAAAAATAGATACCTTAGTTCAAAATAATGAGGATGATACTATAAATACAAATGGATATATATCAAGAACAAATGCCACTTTAATAGCTACAATTGCAAAGCGTATAGAGAGTAGAAAACCTTTTGTAACTGTAAGAGATCCAAATGAGATATTTAACTTAACTATAGAGGTTCACTATCTTTTAAATAATGATAAATCTAAAATAAAAAGAAATAGATTTTTAAAAGAGTTTGATGATGAAGAGGATATATTAGAGTATGCTAATGAGGTGGAAGATTATGAGTTGAAATCTGCACTTAAAGTAGCTAAAGAGTATAAAGAAAAGATATTTGAATTTAAAGATATATCAGATAAGTTTTATTTAGCTTGGCAAAATAGGGTAAATAATGGTTTCCAAAGAAGAACAGATGAGATTTTGTTTTTAACAACTGCACATACTGCAAAAGGTTTAGAGTGGGATAGGGTAACTATAGCTGATGACTTTACAGATTTTGCTGATTTGATTGTTGATTTTAATTGTGATAGTTTAAAAGAGTTTCAAGATGAACAAAACTACCTTCCTGATCAAGAGTTACTAGATGAATTTAATCTTTTTTATGTAGCAATAACTAGAGCTAAAAAACAGTTAGTTAAAGATAGTGAAAACTTCCATTACCTTATGGCAAAAAGTATGGATAAACTTATTGACAATAGAATAAAAGAGACTAAAGAAGATATTCAAAACTTAGCCTTAAATAAGTCATCAAGTAAACCATCTAAAAAGAAAAAAGCTTCAAAAATGCAACAAGAAGATAAACAGATGTTAAGACAACAAAGAAATCAAGATGATGGAAAAGCAAAAAATAGTGGTCTTAAGTGGTCTTTAGAGGATAAAATAAAAGCAAAAAGTATGTTCAATAAAAATAATACTATTACTCAAATATCAAAAAAACTTGAAAGAACAACGGGTGCTATTTTAGGAGAGTTACTAAAAAGTGAAGTTATCACTAAGCAAGAACAGCTAAAGTTGTCTTCTATTTTAAATGAAAATAGTAATAAAGCGTTCAAAAATTCACTATAGATAATACAAGAATGTGTTAGTCATCTGGTATAGAGATTTTAAAGCAACAACCTTTATTTTTGTTATAAACTTCAATATTACCAGGATGTATTTTTTCTATAATTGTTTTAGATAAATAGAGTCCTATTCCTGTACCTTGATCTGCGAATTTTGTTGTAAAATATGGATTAAATATTTTTTTTGTAATATCTTCTGAAATTCCGCCACCATTATCACATACAATAATATATATACTTGATAAATCTTTTTGAAGTTCAATATTTATTTTACCATCTAAATCATCATTTGATTTCATTATTATCTCAATTGCATCTTTTGAATTTGAGAAAAGATTTAAAATAACTTGTCGTAATTCATTATAGAAACCGTTAATAACATATGTTTCTTCTTTATTGTATATAAAGTTTATAGTAATATTATGTGATGAAAACTGTGTTGATACTAACTCTATAGTGGAATCAATCACATCTATTAAATTTAAATCTTCTCTCCCTTTTGATAAGATAAAAAAATTTCTAAAATCATCTATTGTTTTAGATAAAAATTGTAAAGTACTATTTACTTTTGAGTTTATCCTTTTTATCTCTTTATAGTCCAATAAATCAAGTTCTGCTTTTGTTTCAAGGTTTATCATAGATGTAGCAATTATATTTAAAGGTTGTCTCCATTGATGGGCAATTGCTCCAATCATCTCTCCCATAACAGAGGTTTTACTTTGATGTATTAGCATCTGTTCTTGCATTTTATTTTGATCTTCTATTTTATCTACTCTTTTTTTTAGTTTTTTATTTGCTTGTTGTAAGAGTTTATTTTGTTCTATAACTGTGATGTATAATCCGACCCTATTTATAAGGATATTTCTTTCAATTGGTTTTGATATATAATCAACAGTACCTAAATCAAAACCCTCTTTTTCAAAATCTGCATAGCAAGTAGATGTTACAAATATTATTGGAATTGATTTTGTTTTTTCTGTATGTTGTAAAAGTTTTGCTACTTTAATACCATTCATTACTGGCATCGTAACATCTAGTAGTAATAAATCTATCTCTTGGGATTGACATATTTCTATTGCATCTTTACCAATTGTACTAACTTTTATATCAACTTGAGGGTAAGCTTTATTTAATGATTTTTGTACCACATCTAAATATGCTTTATCATCATCAACAACCAAAATATTCATTACTATACCTTTTAATTTTTAAAAATTTTAATATAAAATAGTGTTAAATTTGTGTTATACATAGCTAATACCAAATCAAGTCCAAACTAAATATTTGGCTTTGGTTCACCTAGAAAATATCCTTGCTTACCCTCTATACCTAAATCTACAACTTTATTTAATACAGCTTCGTTGTGTATAAACTCACCAATTGTTTTTATACCCAACTCTTTTGAAAAGTTTACTATTGTTTTTGCAATTGTATATGACTTATTATCAATTGCAATATTTTTTATAATTGAACCATCAATTTTTATAAAATCTGGTTCAAGCTCTAGTAGATATGAGAAGTTAGAATAACCGCTTCCAAAGTCATCAATTGCGATTCTAACACCCAAACTTTTCATCTCATGTATAAAGTGTTTTACAACATCAAAGTTATTTATTGATTCGCTTTCTAGTATCTCTAGAATTAGTTGACTATGTAAATTATATTTATCTAGTTGTTCTTTTATATATTCAATAAGTTGGGCATTTGATATATCTTCAAATGATAAATTTATAGAGAGAGAGTTTTTTTTGTTACTAAAAAATGCAAAAGATTTTTCTATCATCCTTTTTGTTAGTTTTGTATAGTAAGGGGTGTTTTTTATCTCATCAACAAACATAGATGGTGATATGATTTTTCCATCTTCATCTATAATTCTTACTAAGCACTCATAAGTAATCCCTTCATCTTTAATTATTGGTTGAAAAAATGGTACAAGTCTATCCTCTTCTAAAGCTTTTTTTACAAGCTTTACAGCATCAAATCTTTTTTGATGATTCATTTTACTTTCTAAATCTTGTGAATATATTACATAAGGTTGATTTGTCTCTTTTGCATAGTGTAAAGCTGTATCTGCACACTCTAAAAGATGATTATTATTAATATCTTTTGCAATTGATATAGTTGCTGATATATTTATCTCTATTTGTGTATTATCTACATTTATAAATATATCAGAACCACTAAACATATCTGTAATAATATCTATAAAATCGATACATGTTTTGTGATTATATTCATTGTGAGATAGAAATGCAAATTGATCAGCTGAAACTCTATATAAAACACACCCTTGAATAACTATTTGTGATAGTTTATTTGTAATAATTTTTAAAATATCATCACCAGCTTCACTCCCATATACATCATTTAAAGCAGAAAATTTATTTATATCTATTAGCATAAGTTTTTTTGCATTTAATTCTTTTATATCTTTAAGAAGTGAATATCTATTATTTAAACCAGTTAATTCATCCGTATAATATTTATGTTCTAGTTGTGAGGTTTTTTCTTTTACTTTTTTCTCTAGATTATATTTATATATATCATTCTGTTTTCGTAAAACAATTTTTTGTGCTGCTTTTAACAAAGTGCTTATAAATTGTTCGTACTCCAAAGGTTTAAGTAAATACCCATCAACTCCATATCTTATCATATCCATAAAATAGTCTGTATTCTTATTTGCAGATATAATTAAAATTGGAATATCATCATCAAACTTTCTTATCTCTTTAATCATATCCAAACCATTTTTAATAGGCATATTAACATCAGTTATAATAATATCAAAGTTGTTATACTGATCAATTCTTTCTAAGCCCTCTTTTCCATTTGATGCTGTAATAACTTCTTTAAATATATTTGATAATATATCTGCAATTATATCTGAGACATCTTTCTCATCTTCAACATAAAGAATAGTCATATCTTTACACTGCTCTTTTAATAATTCAAATTTTTCATTCTTCATCACTTACTTCCTTTATAGAGGTTTCAAATATAAATTTTGCACCATTATCAATATTTTCTACATAGAGTTTTCCACTATGTTTAGATGCAATTTGTTTTGACATATACAATCCAATACCTGTCCCTTTACCTTCCTCTTTTGTTGTTACATTTGCATTAAAAATATTATCTATGACTTTATTTGGAATTCCTCCTGCGTTGTCATATATCTCAAGAGTGATTGTCTCATCTTTTTTAAATAAATTTATATTTATTGTTCTATCTTGAATCTCATTTTCATTAAATGCATCTTTTGAGTTATTTATAATATTTAAAATCAAATGTTTAAAGTCGTTTTCACTTCCGTAAATAACCCCTTCATCTTGTATATTTTTTATAAATCTGATTTTGTTTTTTAAAAACTCATCATTCACTAATAATAATGTTGAGTCAATAGAGTTAGATATTTTAAACTCTTTAGAGAGTTTATTTGGTCTAAAAAAATTTCTAAACTCATCTAAAGTATTTACTATATGTCTCATTTGGAACTTAAATTTACCAATAAATTCATCAATATATTTATCATCAATCATATCATCTTCAAAATCATATTGAAGCATATCAATTCTCATGTTTATTATATTTAATGGCTGTTTCCATTGATGTGCAACCGCATCCATCATCTCACCCATAGCTGCTAATTTACTTTGATGCATCAATATTTTTTCTTGATATTCTCTTTTTTTAATCTCTTGTTCTACTTTTATCTCTAAGTTATGTTTATACTCTTCATTCTCTTTTTGTAGTGAAATTTTATGTGTCACTTTTTCTATACTGTAAAAAAGTTGTTTTATCTCAATAGGTTTTAATATATATCCATCAATTCCTAACTTTATAGTATCAATAAAATAGTTTACATCGCTGTGTGCTGATAAAACTAAAATTGGGATTTGTATATTTTGTGAACGTATTTTTTTAATCATATCTATACCATTTAACTTTGGCATATTTATGTCTGTAAGTATTAAATCAATATAAGTATTTTGTTGAAGTTTTTCTAAGCCATCATCTCCATCAATTGCAGTAATAATTGAAGAAAATATATTTTCTAGTATACCTTTAGTCTCTTCTCTAATATTATCTTCATCTTCAACATATAGCAAAGTTAATTGTTTTGAATATTCAAGTACATTTTGTAAGCTTTGTTGCATCATCTTTCCCTTAATTATCTACTGTGATAATTTTAATGAAAAGATGTGTTAAAAAAGTGTTTTTGTAATAAAACTTTATATTACAATTATTTAGTTAGGCTTAAATTATTAAAAAACCGTTGATTAAATTCATCATTTATTGTTATCTTTTTATCATCTGAATAGATTAAAAGAAGTTGAAAAATTGATGGATGTATATCATTTGTATCTACAATAATCTCTTCCACATCCTCATTAGAGGCTAACTCCAAAAACTCAGAACAATCATCATAATCAATTTGTTCATTAATTAAAAGTTTGTTTGCTTCTATTTCCATTTTAAATCCTTTTATCTAATTCTTAATACTCTTTTTATAGCTGTAACAACTTTCGTACTTGTAAATGGTTTTGTTATCCATCCTGTTAAACCTATTGCTTTCCCTTTTGCTTTCATCTCAGCAGAATTTTCTGTTGTTAAAGCAAGTATTGGTTTTACTTTTGTTGTTGGTACTGATTTTAGAAATTTTGCTAAATCAAGTCCATCCATCTCAGGCATATTTATATCTGTAAGACATAAATCATATGTAAAACCTTTTTTAACATCTTCTACTAATTCAAGTGGATTTAAATAAGATATCCTTTCTATCTCACCTTTGTTAACCAAATCTTCCATCGCCATCTCTAAAGATAGATGTACTGTTTGTGAATCATCAACTACTACTACTTTTTTTGCCATTTTTATATCCTCTCTATTTTATTTAACATTTGTGAACTTAACTGTTCATAATCTATCACACCTCTTGAACGGGGTAGACTTTTTAATAAAGGTACACCATCTACAAACGCTTTTGCTAGTTTTATATCTTTTCTAATTGCTGTTAAAACTTTATCTATTCCTATTTCTAACTCTAGTCTTTTTAATATCTCTTTATGCTCAGGCATACTTCTATTAAACATGGTTGGAACTACACCCAAAAACTCTATATCTGACTTTACACTAATTGCATTTTTATAAAAAATTCTTAAAAATTGTAAAACACCTATTAAGCTTAGATGTTCACACTGCATAGGTATAAGCGCATAATCACTTACTTTTAAAGCATTTTTCAAGAGAATATCAGATGTAGGAGGAGTGTCGATAATACAAAAATCATAATTCTTTTTAGTTTTTAATTTTCTAAATATCTTTTTTAACTTATCCGATCGTGAATCTAATTCAGATATATCAAAGTTGATATGTGCAGGAATTATATCTAATCTTTGTGTATTTGTTTGCTGTATTGAATCATTATAATATTTCCCTACTTTTAACATATCATGTATAGTTATAGGGTAGTTAGCTTCCAACCCTAAACCAACTTGCACGTGTCCTTGTGTATCCAAATCTATTACAAGTATCTCAAAACCTTTTGAAGCTAGATTTGCAGCTAGGTTTACAGTTGTAGTTGTTTTACCAACTCCACCCTTTCTATTTGTAATTAAAATTGTTTTCAAACTATCTCCTTTACTTTGTAGTTAGTTATATTTTTGATAAACTAATGATTTACCAAGTTTTTGTGTACTAAAAAGTGAGCTTATACGACTCATTTTATCAGCATGTCCTAAAAATATATAACCATCTGGTTTGAGTAAATCATAGAAAGTTACACCAACCTCTCTTCTACTTTCATCATCAAAATATATAAGCATATTTCTTGAAAAAATTATATCAAACTTACCTAAACCTCTCATCTCATTTTTATCCATAATATTTGCAACTTTAAAATTTACTGCATTTTTTATCATAGAATCAATATTGTAACTAGTATCATTTAGAGAAAAATATTTTCTCAAAAGGTTATTTGGTATAAACTGTACACTTCTTTTATTGTAAATACCACTTTTTGCTTTTTTAATAATTTTACTATCTATATCAATTCCAACTAATTCAATATCTCTTTGTGAAAGAATTGTACCTTCATCTAAAAGGTTTAATACAATTGTATATGGCTCTTCTCCACTTGAAGAGGGTGCACACAATATTCTTATCACTTCACCATCTTTTCTACTTTTATGTAGATTAGGAAGAATAGTATTTATTAGTGATTCAAACTGATGTTTTTCTCTATAAAAATATGTTTCATTTACTGTTATTAAATTTATAATATCTTGAATAAATGATTGGTTATTACCAAATCTTAAAGTATGAAAAAAAGTTCTAAAATTATCATAACCATTCTCTTGTAAATATGGTGTTAATTTTTTTACAAAAGAGTCTTGTTTTTTATCATCAATATATATACCTGTTTTTCTATATAAATAATCTCTTACTTTTGTAAACTCTTTATAGTTTAACATCTCCTAACCTTTTATCTTATCAATAGCTAAATTTATACCAAATGTAACATACGGTTCATTTGAAAATTTCTCATTTAATCTTTTTAAAAGATCAATATCTTTAGGCTCACCTATCTCACCTATATAGTCAATAGCAGTCATTAAAACATTTATATCATCTTCATCTTCAATTAACTTTATTAGCATATCTCTTGAGTCTTCATACTTGACATCACCTAAAATATTTACTGCAAATATCCTTATGTCTCTACTTTTGTCATTAAGTAATTTTTGAATAAAAAATTTTGCACTTTTCCCATACTCTTGTAGAAATGTAATCGCTTTATTTCTTAAGTACGCATTGGATGACTCTAATAATTTAAAAATTATCTCATAATCATCTTCCCTTTTTGGTTTTGTATGAAAGCTTGAAAAGGCATGGTCTATTAAGGAGTGATCTTTGTCACTAGCTTCAGAATAATTTTTTAGTAACGTCTCTAAAACATAAGTCAACTCTCGATGATTTAAAATATAATCTAGAGCTTCTATCCTTGATGATTCATCCTCGTCCAAATTCTCAAACACTTTTTGAGCCTCCAAAAATGTTTTAAATATCCTAGCTTCATATATATTTTCACTTTTTACAAATGCCATATTTTATCCTTAAAATTTAACAATCTTATCAAGAATCTTTGGAAAAGGAAGCACTTCAATAGTGCCACCTTTTTCAAAGGCAACTCTAGGCATACCATAAATAGTAGCTGTCTCTTTTGACTCGGCTATAGTGTATGCACCTTTATTTTTAAGCTCTAACATTCCATTAGATCCATCATCACCTATACCTGTAAGTTCACAAGCTAATATATCTTTTGGATTAAAATTTTTTGCCGCAGAAAAAAACATCTCATCAACAGATGGAACAAAAAAAGCTTTCATAGTATTAGGGGATAGCTTAACACTGACTAACCCTGATGCTTTTCTTTTAAAATGAAAATGATGTCCGCCATGACCTATTATTATTTTTCCAGGTGTTACTGGTTCATTTTGTTTAGCTTCTATAACATTTAGGTTACTTATTTTATCTAGTCTTTGTGCAAACTTTGAAGTAAATGCTTCTGGCATATGTTGTACAACACAAATAGGATGTGGATAATCTGAAGGTACACTTGTAGCTATTTGCTCAATAAGACCTGGACCACCAGTTGACGAACCTATAAGTACAACTTTTTTTGCTTTTACTATTCTACTTGTACTCTTTTTTGCTACTTTATTACCTAAATTTGATTTAGTTACATTTCCTGCTTTTCTAATAACAAGCCTATTTTTAGATATAGATGAAGCTTCTTTTACTTTTGACACTATCTCTTCACCTGATTCTTTTACTTTTAAAGTAATAGTTCCTGGCTTTCCTACAAAATCTACAGCACCATAATTTAAAGCTTCAAATGTAACATCTGCATCACCTTGAGTTAATGAACTTATCATTATAATAGGGGTTGGTGCTTTTTTCATTATTATTTTTACAGCACTTAGACCATCCATAACGGGCATATTTATATCCATAGTAATCACATCAAATTTAACCTCTTGTGTTTTTTCTACAGCTTCTTGCCCATTTCTTGCATAATCTAATTCAAATCCAGCACCACTTAAAAGTTTTCCAAGCTCTCTTCTTATTAGTGCAGAATCATCAACTATTAGTACTTTTTTATCCATTTATAAAATCACCTATATATTAATATCATTTATAATAGTTGCAATTTTTCCATCTTCTAATTCAAGTGCACAATCAAATTGCACTATTTCACCCTCTTCTATTTGAGAAAGTTTTTGTTTCTGATCCTCCTTTATAGATATTATATCTATAACATCATCAACTAAAATATTTACAGTCTCCCCTTTTTTTGTTGTAAAAGCTACAATTCTTTGAATAGAATTTGTCCATAAATCAATATCATCATCTAATGCTTCTATATTTTTTATTACAACATCATAATGCTCATGTATTTCAGTACGGATAATACCAACAGCTTTCTCTTTATCATTTAAAGCAGTATCGATTACTGTTCTACCTTTTTCATGAAGGTGTTTATGGTGCGGGTTAATCTCCCTTTTAATCTTCTCCATAAATGTATCATCACACTTTAAGCATGTCATAACTTCATCTATCCAAACACCTAATGGACAAGCATGTGGATCTAATGTTTGTGTAAAATCTTTTTCTTGATTTACAGATTCTTCAAGCTCATTTAACCAATCAGCATGCCCCTGTTTTATAGATGATATAAACTCTTGAAGTTCCTCTCCCATCTCTTTATATTGCATCATCTTTCTCAAGCTTACAACTGTACCAATATGACCTCTTATATTCATAACACCCAAGATATAATCAGGAACTTCAGGTATCTGTGTAATATCTTTTGGTCTTAATATCTCTATAATACTCTCAACATCTATTGCAAAATATTTGTCTTTTACTACTAATAATAAATATTCCATCTCTTATCCTTGTTGTAATTCATCTGCACTAACGGCTAAATCTTCAATAAAATCACCCATTTCAGATACTGTATTGTTTATTAATGATGCTGCATGTTTTGACTCTTCAGTATTTTGTAGTGACTGATGAGCGGCACCTTGTATTTGAGTACTAGCTGTTAATGCCTCTTCAATAGAAGACTTATTTGTTTCATTTGCTAACATTAGTTTATTAAATGCATCTATGATACCTTCAACGTTATTTATAGCTTTTGTAGATTCATCTTTTAAAACAGTTAAAGTTATAAGTTCACTATCTTGGTTGTTCATTGTTGTATTCCATATTGTATCAATATTTATAATCTCTTCATCAAGATTATCCATAACATCTTGTACTTTATCCATATTGTTACCAGCATCTTGTGCAAGACTTCTTATATCTCCACTTACAACTGCAAAACCTTTTCCACTTTCACCAGCACGAGCTGCTTCTACACTACCACTTACTGCTAACATTGTTGTTTGGGCATTTGTATTTACAATTTTAACTAGTGTTTTATTTATCTTATTAGCTTCTTTATCCACAAGTTTCATCTGTTTTGTAGTTACTTTACCCTCTGATACACTCTTTTTTGTAAATTCATAAGCATCGAGTAGTTCATCATTTACATCTTTCAAATACTGTGAAGTTTGTGTTAAATTTGATAAAACATCTTTTGTATCCGATATTAGTATATCTTGAAGACTCAGTGACTCTTCCGCATGAGTTTGATTTTGTGTAGCTTCTTCTACTGTGATTTGAGCTGCATTTTCTATTTGTTCAAGAGCAGTAACACTTTGTTGCATAGATTTTTGTATCTCTTCTACTGCACTTATTAGTTCCTCTGCTGCTGCTGAGATCTCTTCCGCATCTTTTGAAGCATCTGTAGAGTTTTTTAAATCTTCTGATAGTTCATTTAGTCCTGATGCTGCCTCTTCTGCTTCTTGTAGTGCATTTACTTGCATCTCTATAGAGCTTGTGATTTGATTCACTGCACTTGCACTCTCTTCTGCTGCACTTGCTATTGACTCACTACCTTTGTTGAAATCTTCTGCTTTTTGTGCCAGCTCCTCAAATTTTGAAACAGAAACTACAGTTACATCAATAGCATCTTGAAGATCTTTCATAGCATCTTGTACATTTTTTGCTATCGATTCACCTAAGTTAGATGAATCAGTGATTAATGTTGCAACATCTTTTATGTTGTGTTCAACCTCTTCAATTGATTCTTGTATTGTATCTACTACCTCTCTAATTATATCTGCATAAGTTGTTGAAACAGCTGCTAACTCTCTTGTTTCTGCAGCAACTACAGCAAATCCCTTACCTTGTTCTTTTGCTTTTGCAGCTTCTATTGCAGCATTAAGTGCTAAGAGATTTGTTTGGTCTGAAATCTTTGCAATTAAACCAACAGCTTGTCCAATATTATCACTTGCACTTTTCATATCAGCACTTTTATTTTGAACATCACTAACAGTTTGAGTTGCAAACTCCATTCTCTTTGCTGTTTCAATAACTTTTTCACCAGTTTCTTCTACTGATAGTTTTGTAGTTTGTGCAGTTGATACTGATTCGTTTAGCTCTCTCATCGTTTTTTGAATTGAATTATTAAGAACAGTTACTACACTTAAACTTTGTTCTGCTGCACTTGCACTTTGTTCTGAAGCTGCTGCTATTTGTTCCATAGCACTTTTTAGTTCCTCTATTGCACTAACACTCTCTTGAGCTTTTCCTAATATTTCACTAGAGATACCATCTATTGTTTCAGATATTTGTTGTTGTTTAGCTAATGTTCTATTTTTTCTTTTATTAACACTATCACTTCTTTTACTTTTTGTTACACCATGTGATTGGTTGCTGTTATGTTCTACGAAAGCCATTATTTTTTCTCCTTTAGATTGATTAGTTTTGCTGGGTTCATTACAAATAAAACCTCACCGTTACCCAATAGTGATGTTCCTGATATAAATGGATGGTTTTGAAAATTTTCAGATAAAGGTTTTTGTATAATATCTAACTGATTTACAAACTCATCGACAATTAGTCCAAACTTTGAACCATCAGTTTCAATTATTACTAAAGAATAAGTATCTTTTAGATTAATATTTTTAGATAATAGATTATAATAAAAATTTAAAGGTATCAATTCCCCTCTTAGTTTCAACATAGGCTTTTTATTTACCCACTCTATATCCTCTTTTAGTACTTGTACTGTTTCACTAATACTATCCATAGATACAGCATAATTATTTATACCTAGTTTTACATGGAACACATTTGATAGTGCTACGCTCATTGGTAACTCTAAAGTTATTTTAGTACCTATACCTACTTCACTTTTTAAAGAGATTTTACCACCTATATCATCTATAGTTTGTCTTACTACATCCATACCAACACCACGACCTGAAAGATCACTAATCTGATCCATAGTTGAAACTCCAGGATGAAATACCAATAAAAGTTTTTCATCATGTGTCATAGCGTCTAATTCATCTGGGTTTACCATTTCTTTCTCTAAAGATTTATGTACAACTTTATTTACATCTATCCCTTTACCGTCATCTTCAATTGATACATATACTTTATCACCTATTGACTTAGCTGATATTGTTATAGTTCCTTCTGGATTTTTACCAGATGATTCTCTTTGTTCTGGTGTTTCTATTCCATGGTCTAGTGAATTTCTAATAATATGAATTAATGGATCGGCTAGTTTTTCAATAATAGTTTTATCAAGCTTTGTGTCTCCACCCTCTTCATTGTATTTTATTTTTTTATCTAATGTCTTTGATATATCTCTTATTAGTTTTGGATACCTATCAAAGATAAAAGATAAAGATAAAAGTCTCATCTCCATAACTTTCTCTTGTAAAGCTGTTGAAACTCTATTTATCTCATCATATCTTGTTAGTAAGTCCCTTTTACAAGTATCAACATTTTTAACGCTTAATTCATCTGCTATATATGGTAAGGCATTTTTAATTACTAACATCTCCCCAACAATATCCATCATAGAATCAATATCTTGTAGATCAATTTTTACAGTCTTTGCAAGAGGTTTTGCTGCTTTTTGTTCTTTTCTTGGTTTTACATTTTCATCTATATTATAAGTAGATACTTCAGTACTCTTAATAGGCTCTTCTGTACTTTTTTCCTCTACACTCTCTTCTTCATAATTAACACCTAAAGAGTTTAATAAACTATTAATAATATTTTCCAATGATAACTTATCATTACAAGAGTTTAAATTAAAATCTTGACCTAGATTTTCTTGTAGTTTTGATAATATAGATTTAACTTGAATTAAAACATTGTCACTTTTAACAATATTTAATATATGTTTTTGTTGAATTAATATCTCTATTAAAATTTTAGTTTCTTTCTCATCTAAGTCAGTATTGCAATTATTAAGTACTGTATCTTTTACTTCAGGTTCTAAAGCATATTCTTGTTCAACTATTTCTGGCTCTAAAATTGATTCTTGTTCAACTGCTTCTGTCTCTAAAATTGATTCTTGTTCAATCTTATCATTTTCAAATGACTGAACATCTATTAAAATAAGAATATAGTTTAAAATATTTGTAATAGTTGTATTATCTAAATCATTTTGTTCAAGTAAATATAAAACTCTAGTAAATAAAAAACCTTGTAAAGATGAAGGATTTAAAATAGCTTGTACTGCTTTTAAGCTGTTTGTTAAGTTACTATAATCTTCTTTTTGAATATCTACTTTTAAATCTTCAATAAAATCTATAATTGAATCATTTGATTGTGCTTCTAAGTCTGAATAAAGAAGTGCTTTTAAACTTAATGGATATATAGTAACCTCTTCTAAAAAGTTATAAAATGCATCTTTAAGTAGCTCTTGGTTGATGTGAACTATTGCAACTATTCTAGTAACCCAATTAAGTGGATTTTCTTTAATATTCTCTTTTGTATCTGAAACTTTAGTGTACATGGAGATTATATTTTCACTTTCAAGTAAAAACATAGAGTAAAAAGGATCATTTCCTAACTCTAAAGTATCATTACTAAGATCAATATCAATAATATAATAATTCATCTGTTCAAATTTTTCTTGAGTTAGTTCTTTTGATTCTAAAGGTAATGATAAAATATCTATATCATCAAAGTCATTTTTAAAAAAACTTGCAAATGGAGGTACTTCATCATCAATTATGATTAATTCAGTATCAATACCAACATTTTCCTGCTCCTGAATATTTAATATATTTGAACGAAGTGATTTAAATATATTCAATGATTCATTATTTATACTAGGTATTTCACCACTCTCTTCTGTAACATCAATTAGTTCTGTTACTTCATCAAACATATCATACAGAGCATCTAAAAGCTCTTTTGAAAATTGTATTTTGTCATTTCTATATGCATCTAGTAAATCTTCGGCAATATGAGTGGTCTCTTTTACAGCATCAAGCCCAGCTAAACCTGAACTACCTTTAAGTGTATGAGCTGATCTAAATAGGGCATTTATCACTTCACTATCACCATCTTCTAAATTTTCAAGATTTTTATCTAAATAAAGAAGATTTTCTCTAGCTTCTACTAAAAACTGTTCCAATATTGGATTCATCTATTAATTCCTAACATCACTTACTCCTTTTATGTAGTTAATAAATTTGCACTGATAACCAGCTCATCAGTACCAACGGGTTTAACTTGATATAGGTTAGCACCATACTCATATGCTAATAATTTATCATTTTCTTCAGCTTCTGTAGACACCATAATAATGGGTGCATCAAAACCATCATTTTCTCTAAATCTTTTTAGAAATGAATAACCATCCAAAATAGGCATATTAATATCTACTAAGTACATATCATATTTGCATTCACTAATTTTTTCCAAAGCTTCCATCCCGTTTTCTGCTTCATCTACTTCATAGTCTGCATTTTCAAGAATTTGTCTGTGATACATACGAACAGTCACAGAATCATCAACAACTAATATCTTTTTCATAATGTTCCCCTTTGTTAAAATCACTTAGATTAAAATTTTTATTCTAATTTTGAACTCTATTTCCTAATCATAGAGTATAATCAATTAATAACACCTGTATTATACATAAAAATCCTTATAAATTTGGTCAGATTTCCAACTTTTAAAAAAATTCTAAATCTTCCTCTTCTACTTCAATACCTAAAACATCATTTTTAAGTTGTTGTATAGAACTCTCTAAAGAGTCTTCAAGATAGTATATGTCAACACTGTCTTTATAAACAAAAACAGTTTGTAAGAACCTTGATATATCATTGTTTACAAACTCCAATATTTTTAATTTCTTTTGTTGCGTAGGTGTCAACTCTTGAATATTTAAATCATCTAAAAAGTTTGCTAAAAGATCTAACGCTTCTGTCATCCTTAACATCTGATCAAGTGTAGAAAATATAAGTATATAACCATGAAGAATTTGAACTATACTATCTCTTATTTCAATCGAAAGCCCATCTTCTAAATCAATAGTATCAATATCTTCAGAGAACTCAACACTAAGTTGCATCAACTCTGGTATATCATTTTGAAATGTATTCCATATTAAAGAGTCCTCTTCTAGTTCTTCCATAAAACTATCTGCATTTTCCACTGTATGAGACAATATATATTCATCTCTTTTATTTGTATCTGTATGACCAATAGGGTCAATGGTTTCTTCTGGAATACTTTCTATCTTTTGTTCTTTGGATTTGATACTTTGATTAGATGAAACTGTATCAAGTCTTTCGTTTTGCTTTTGTTTAAAAAACTTATCAAACTCTTTTTTATATATAATATTTTCTGCAACTTTTAGAAGCTTATACATTAAAGTATTTCTATCAAAAGGTTTTAAAATAAATTGATCAATACCAACATCAATAAGTTCAATCATAAACTTAGTATCACCATGTGCAGATAAAACAACAATATGTTGATCTCTATTTATATTTTTAATCTCACTTGTCATCTTAATACCATCCATTTTTGGCATTGTAATATCTGTTAAAATAATATCGTGTTTATTTTTTTTAAAAGCTTCTAAACCCTCTTTCCCATCATAGGCAAAATCAATAGAAGAAAAGAATAGTGATAGCATATTTACAAGTTCACTATTTAACTCTTTCTCATCTTCAACAATTAGTAGTGATAATGAACCTGCAAAGTGTTTTAGTTCTCTTATGATACTCACATTATCTCCTTTTATTTGAAATCTAATTGTTATTGTAAATTAAATATATGTCAAAAATGTGTTTAAATAATATATTTATTGGTTTTTTTTAGTTACACTATTGTTATATAATTTTAAAAGGTATTTAAAGTGACGAGTTCTAAAGAGTTATCAAAATTATTAAAAGAGATTACGATTTTATATGTAGAAGATGAAAAAGAAGCAAGAGAGAATATATCAGAGATATTAAGTAAATTTTCTGATAATGTTTTGTTAGCAACTAATGGTGATGAAGCTTTAAAAATATTTAATGAAAAGTCGGTACAGTTAGTTGTAACAGATATTGAGATGCCTGTAATGAATGGTATAAAACTTATTGAAAAAATTAGAAAAGATGATGTTATTACTCCTGTGATTATGTTGACAGCATTCGCATCTAGCGATTATTTATTAAAATGTGCAAATTTAAATATACAATCTTATATAGTAAAACCAATTGAGTATAAGACACTTAAAGAGGCACTATATAAAGTAACAGAATATTTAAATCTTACATCAAATTTATATCTTCATATATCACAAGAGTTATCATATGATAAGATAAATGGTGTTTTAATAAACCATGAAACACAAGAGATTCATCTAAATAAAAAAGAGAAAGCTTTGATGAATTTATTAGTTGAGCATAAAAATAAACTTGTAACTTATTCTCAGATTGAACATGCCGTTTGGAACGACTATGATGATGTTATGACCGAATCTGCCTTAAGAACTGTTATAAAAAACTTACGAAAAAAATCGGATATAAAGTTCATAGACAATGTAGCTGGACTAGGATATAAGATACATATTTTTAAATAGATAGTTATTTTGCAATTTTAGGTACAAGAACCTCGAAAGGGAGTTTTAATCCGTTGGCTAAATTCACTATCATATTTAAAGATAGTGATATTTTTTTATTTAAAACTTCTGATACTTTACTAGCATTACCTATGTAAGGTATTAAATCTTTTTGTTTTAAGTGCATCTGATCCATTCTTATTTTTATTGCTTCGATTGGTTCAGGTTCACTAATAGCCCAATGTTTTTCTTCATATTTCTCTACTAATAATACTAATATTTCTAATTCATCACTTAATTCAGTTTCCAAGTCTGGATTTATATCCATAAGTTCATCAATTCTATCTAATGCTTCATCATAGTCTATTTCATTTTTTATTGGTTTAATTGTCATTGTTATATCTCCTGCACATTTATTTTGTCATATTGACTATGAGTACCTATAAACTTTATCCTTACTATTTTTCGTAAATAATCAATATGCACAACTAGTCTATAGCTATTTCCTTTTATATTAAATACCACACGATTGTCAGCTAAAAATGAAGCATCAGAATATACTTTTTTAATATCATCTGGATTTTTCCAAATAGATTTTTTAGCATCTGCATACCATACCTCTAAAGCTGATTTAGATTGAGTATTTTTTTCATAAAATTTCACTATAGTTCTTTTACTAATTACATTCATAAGTGAAGTATATCAAAATATTCCTTTTAAAGGAACTTATTTACTCATAAAATCCATAAACTTTCTTAAGAGTTTTTGGTTCAACTTTAGATATACTATTATAAAGGATTTAAGATGCTAAGAGAAATTATACGACCTACGACTGAAAATTATAGTATTCATATACCAAAAGAGTATATTAATACGGAAGTAGAAATATTGGTTTTACCTTTTAATAGCTTTAAGAATAAAATAAAATCTAAAGAATATAATGAAATACAAGCTTTTTCTAATCATTCTGCTAATACTGTAGAAGAATGGAAAGATAATAGCGAGGATGAGGTATGGAATTAAAACAATTTGATATTGTTTTATGTGAATTTTATTTTAGCGATTTTAATAAAACTAAAAAAAGACCAGTACTAGTATTTAAGGATAATCTACCTTATAATGATTTTATTGCTATCCCTATAAGTAGTAAAATAGACAATCTCAAAGAAGATGAGATGATAATAGAAAATAGTGATTTTATAGTTGGTAATATAAAAAAACTTCAAAGATAATGATTAGAAAAACTTTTGTAGTTTCTAAAGATGTTGTAATAAAAAAATATGGGACAATTAGTACTAATTCTTTTGCAAAATTTCATAATAGTTTTTGTAAATATTTTGGATGTAAAAATGAATAAAATTATACTATTTACTCATAAAATCCATAAACTTTCTTAAAAGTTTTGGGTTCAATTCATCTCTCATATGGTTATGCATAATATTAAAAGCTTCAAAAGATTTCATTGCATCTTTATATGACCTTTTGGTTGTAAGTGCATCAAAAATATCTGCTATTGACATAATTTGTGAAAATAGATGTATTTGATCTTTTTTAATCTTTTTGGATAACCACTTCCATCTATTTTTTCATGATGTTGTTCTATTACATCTAAAAGAAGCTGATTTGTTTCCCCTAGGTTTTTTAAAATCTCTACTCCAAATGTAGGATGACTTTTCATTAGTTCAAACTCATCTTGTGTTAGTTTTCCATTTTTATTTATGATTTCACTAGGAATTTTTCTTTTTCCAACATCATGCATAACTCCTGCTATACCTAAAATTTTTAAATTTTCTTGGCTTAGATTTAAATACTCTCCAAAACCTAAAGCATAAGTTGAAACATTTACACTATGTGTATAAGTATAGTAATCGTGTGACGTTACTTTGAGCATCGCTTTTATAGCTTTTTTGTCTGATAAAATAAGACCAACAGTGTCAGATACTACAGTAGAAGCTTGTTCGATTTTTTTAGCATTTAGTTCCCCTTAATTGTATTTTCTATATCTTCTGTAAACTCTTTGTCTTTTTTATTAGTTGTGTATAAACACCATTTTTTGATAATAAATTGGGTATGTATAAATATGCCCAACCTCTAAGGCTTTTAAAGAGATATGGCTAAGTTTGATTTTTTTGTAACTCACTATTATTCTCCACTATCGTTAATCTAAAGAGGGTTTAATTCCCCGACCTTTAGGTCGCTGATAAAAACTACTCAGTTAAAATACCTCGCTTGTGATGTGAAATCGTAAGATTTTGCAATAACACAAGACTTGCGTTCAGCAAGTG
>JAYEPG010000234.1:0-20449 GCA_034723795.1 Campylobacterota bacterium | reverse complement strand
ATGCACATGATCTTGCACCATTTGATGTTTATCATAAAGTTAGAGGGCTTAAATGGCCAGTTGTTGATGGTAAAGAGACTCAGTGGAGATTTAATGCTAAATACGATCCGTATGCAGCAAAAGCAGTAAAAAAAGCAAAAAGCGGTAACTCGCATGCATTTTATGGAACACTTGCTAAAAATCTTCCTCAAGGTGATTTACTTGGTGCTGATAAAGCAAAAGGTAAAAAATCACTTAAAAATAGAGCTAAAATTTTTGCAAGACCATATATGGATCCACCAGAAATGCCATCTAAAGAATATCCAGTATGGTTATGTACAGGTAGAGTTTTAGAACACTGGCATAGTGGAACTATGACTATGAGAGTTCCTGAATTATATAGAGCTGTTCCTGAAGCATTATGTTATATGCATCCTGAAGATGCTAAGAAATATGGTGTTAAACGAGGTCAGCTTTGTTGGGTAGATTCTAGAAGAGGTAGAGTTAAAGCAAGAGTTGAAACTAGAGGTAGAAATAGACCATCAAAAGGGCTTGTATTTGTTCCTTGGTTTGATGAAAAAGTATTTATCAATAAAGTATGTCTTGATGCAACTTGTCCACAGTCTAAACAAACTGACTATAAAAAGTGTGCAGTTAAAATATACGCAGTATAAATAAGGAGGTATGGTGTCTTGAGCATCATTAATCCTCAAAATATAAATAAAAAGAGAAAAAGATTATGGTAAGTGATAGAAGAAGATTTATTTTAGGAGCTGCAAGAGGTGTTGGATTAGTAGCACTTAGTGGTTTGGTATGGAGTGCTTATGTTGATGAAGTTACAGCAAATAAGTTAATACTACGACCACCAGGAGCTATTAAAGAGGAAGATTTTTTAGCTACATGTATCAAGTGTGGTATGTGTGTTGAAGCTTGTCCTTTTGACACATTACTTTTAGCAAAGCCTGGTGATAATAAACCTTTGGGTACACCTTACTTTGTACCACGTGATGTTCCTTGTTATATGTGTACAGATATTCCATGTGTGCCTGTATGTCCTACAGGTGCATTGGATGAATCAACAGTAACTACAAATGGAGAGCTTGATATAAATAAAGCTGACATGGGTGTAGCAGTTGTGGATACTAAAAACTGTATAGCCTTTTGGGGTATTCAATGTGATGCTTGTTATAGAGCTTGTCCATTAATGGATAAAGCGATATACCTAGAATATGAAAAAAATGAAAGAACTGGAAAGCATGCTTTTCTTAAACCGATTGTAGATAGTGATTTTTGTACAGGTTGTGGACTTTGTGAAAGAGCCTGTGTAACAAAAAAAGCAACTATTACTGTTGTTCCTAGGGACGTTGTAATTGGTGCTTTAGGTGATCACTATATAAAAGGTTGGGATAAGGCAGATGAAAAAAGACTTGAAAATGCAGTAGCCGAAACTACTAAAACAGAGTTAAGCAAAGAGTCTGCGATGGATTCTTTAAATGATATGGGGGGACTATTAGATGACTAAGATATGGGCAAATTATAGATTTCTTATATTAAGAAGATTTACGCAAATTGGCTTAATGTTACTTTATGTTGGTGGTAATTATTGGGGATGGAATTTTATACAAGGAAACTTAAGTTCATCAATGTTATTTGGTTTTATACCGTTAAGTGATCCTTTTGCTGCATTGCAAATGTTTGCAGCAGGTGCAATTATAACAACAAACTTAATTATAGGTGCGTTGATAATAACTGTGGCTTATGGTTTTGTTGGTGGTAGAGTATTTTGTAGTTATGTTTGTCCTGTAAATATGGTGACAGATGCTGCAAATTATTCAAGAAGAAAACTTGGTTTTAACCAGATTCAAAAAAAGCAACCAGCAAGCAGAAGTATAAGATACTGGGTATTAGGACTTAGTTTAGTTCTTTCATATATTTTAGGTGTAACTGCATTTGAATTTATATCTCCAATATCGATAACACATAGAGCTATAATATTTGGTGTAGGACTTGGATGGACAGCTGCTCTTGTAATCTTTCTTTTTGATTTATTTATATTAAAAAATGGTTGGTGTGGTCATATTTGTCCTCTTGGTGGTTTCTATGGAACTATTGGAAAAGTGGGACTTATAAGAGTAGACCATGATGAAGAGAAATGTACAGCTTGTATGAAATGTAAAGAGGTGTGTCCTGAAAGCCAAGTGTTATTTATGGTTAGTAAAGAATCTTTACAAGTTCTTGACGGTGCATGTACAAACTGTGGTAGATGTGTTGAGGTGTGTGATGACGATGCACTTAACTTCTCTATTAGAAAACTCGCAAAGGAGAAAATTAAAAATGAAAATGATAAATAAAATAACTTTAAGTTTAGCAGTTGCATCTAGTATATTATTAACTGGATGTAACGATAGTACAGAAGCTGCAAAACCTGATGTTGCAAAGGCTACTATTACTGAAGCATCTTTAGGTTTAAGAAAAACTGATTTATATTCAGAAACAGCAGAAACCGTTGGTGAAGAGACAAATTATGGAAAGGCTACGGCAGGAACATCTGAAACAATTACAAGAGCGTTTCAAGATGCGCCACCAATGATCCCTCATGATGTTGATGGTATGTTACCAATTACTATTAAAGACAACCAATGTAAAGATTGTCATATGCCTGGTGTAGCTGAAAGTATGGGTGCATTGCCATATCCAGTATCGCATATGATGAATTTTAGACCAGATACAGCAATTGCATCTGATGGTAGAATATCTTTAAATGGTAAAGCCATAGATAATACTTCAGATACAAAACAAGCTGATATATCAATCAAAGAATTAGGTACACTTTCTGGTTCTAGATTTAACTGTTCTCAGTGTCATGCTCCACAATCAGAAATTCCTGCATTAGTTGGAAATAATTTTGAAGCTGATTTTACAAGCAAAGATGGTGCTAGTAAATCAAGTTGGAGTGGCGGAAGCTTAATGGATGGATTAGATACATTAGCGGATTAATAAAATGAAACGAAGAGAGCTTTTTAGCTCTCTAGCTTCACCATTTAAAAAAAATGATGAAAAGCTAGAGACAATAATCAGACCACCATATTTTCAAGAAGAATCAGATTTTTCAAAGATTTGTGTAACTTGTGAAGATAAAAGTTGCACAACTGTTTGTGAAGAAAATATTATTTTAATAAGTGAAGATGGAACACCATTGCTAAATTTTGCTAATAGTGGATGTACATATTGTGATGAGTGTGCAATTGCATGTAAAGATGATGTTTTACAAGTTGAAAATAGAAAAAATATTCAAGTAAGATTTAGTATTGATGTATTAAAATGTATGAGTTGGAATCAAACTATGTGTTTTTCTTGTAAAGACCCATGCTTGGATGATGCAATTAAATTTTTAGGTATGTTTAGACCTGAGATAAATAATGATTTATGTACATCGTGCGGATTTTGTGTAAAAGTTTGCCCAACTGATGCAATAAAAATGGAAATAGTTAAAGAAAATAATGATAAGGAAATAATATAATGGCAGTTAAATTTATATCACATGTAGATCAAAATGGAGCAGGGGAATGGTTTATAAAACTAACTGATACTTTAGAAGAATCTAGTGTTATTTGTAATGACTTAGAAGAATATGAGAAAAAAATAGAAGAGTTAGGTGGAGAGTATGGTGGAGATATTGAAGTGGTTTGGACACGATCAAATCTATTAACACCATCCAATTATCAAGATCTACAAGAAAAAATGGCAAAATTACAAGAAAAATATCAAGAAGAGATTGATAAAATAAACGGTAAAAATGAAGAAGAACAAAATAATCAAAGTGGTTTTAATCCAAATGCTTAAAGTATTTTTATCCATAATCCTTTTGTCAAGCTTATTGATTTCTAAAGATTTAAAGCCATCTTATGTATATAAAGCAAGTGGAGCTATTACTGATATAGTCTCAAGTGATGGTAAAATATATGTAGCTACGGATGCTAGTGGTGTTGATATTTTTGATTTAAAAACAAAAGAGATAATACAAAAGGTTACAGTACCACAAATAAAAGATTTTATGGGAGATATTATAGATGCAAAGATTTATAATGTTGATGTATATAATGGTAAAGTGTTATTAACAGCTCAATCAATAAAAGGACTTAGAGAGGTTCATGTTTTTGAAAATGGAAAACTAAATACTGTAGTAAATATTAAAAAACAGTTATTTGTAGGGAAAGCTAAATTTATAGATGATGAGCATATTGCTTTTAATACACTTGGAAATGAGATGTATCTTTATAACTATAAAACTAAAAAAACTCTTTGGAAAATTGATGTAAAGCCTGAAGATGCAACATTTAATTCAACATTTGCAGATTTTGCTTTAAATGAAACTAGAGATACTGCTGTTGTTGCAGATGAGAGTGGTGATTTAAAAATTGTTGATATACAAAAAGGAAAAATTACTAAGGTATTAGCAAATAAAAACCTTGACAAAGTTTTTAAAGTAGATTTTAAAAACAATAAAATTATAACAGCAGGTCAAGATGGTAGGTGTGTAGTATACGATTTAAAAAATAATAGAGACTATGCGTTAAGAGAAAAGCATTGGTTTTTGATATATGGTGCAGGGTTGTCTCCTAGTGGAAAACTTGGAGCATTTTCAAGTGATGAAAATAATAATGTAACAGTATTTAATACAAAAACTAAGCAGAAACTTTTTAAACTTACGCAAAATTTGATGACTTTATCATCAATATTATTTATAAGTGAAAGTGAACTGTTTGTTACTACAGATTCAAATAAGTTTAACTATTATAAGTTAAGTAAATAAAGGATAACTAATGGAATATAACGAATCAGAATTTTTATTTGAGACAGATGTACCCGAAGATGAATTGATTGTTTCAAGAACAGACTTAAAAGGTATCATTACATATGCAAATGATTTATTTGTTCAGATTAGTGGTTTTTCAAAAGCTGAACTTATAGGGAAGAATCATAATATTGTAAGACATCCAGATATGCCAGAAGTTGTTTTTTCTGATTTATGGAAGATTATAAAAGATGAAAAAAAGTGGAATGGAAATGTTAAAAATATTCGAAAAGACAAAGGTTTTTATTGGGTAAATGCAACAATTTCAGGGGTATATAAAGATGGAAAGCTTGTAGAGTATAAATCAATCAGAGTTCCTATAAGCGAAGAGGAAAAACTAAAATCACAAAAAGAATATGATAAGTTAAAAGCCAACAATGGTGAAAAACAAAGACATATAGTATATAAATAAAATATAAAAGGAAACAAAATGAATATTTCAAGTGTAGTAGTACAAACAGTTCCAAAATTTTTAGATGAAGTTGTAGAGGCTTTAAAAAACAGTGATGCTTGTGATTATCATCTTCATGATGAAAAAGGTAGAATTATCATCACTATTGAAGGTGAAGATGTATCCCAAGAGTTAAAAAAGATGAAAGTTATTGAGATGATTCCTCATGTAATAAGTGCTGAGATGCAAATGGCTTATAGTGAAGATGAACTTGAAGAAAATATGCAAAGATTAGAAAATGCAGATGTTGTTCCTAAGATGTTAAATGATGATGATATGAAAGTTGAAGATATCGTTTATAGAGGGGATTTAAAGAAAAAAGATTTAGAAGGTTTTGCTAGAACATTTGATGATGTTTAATCTTTAGTATAATCATAAAAAAAGGTGTAGCTTTATTTTGCTACACCTTTTTTATTGTCTTTTTTAATAAAGATAGAACAAGATTATAAATCTTGCTCTATAATCTCTTTAAATCTATTAAAATATACATCTTTAACTTTGTCCATATTTCTGTATAGGCTATTGATTGAAAGTACATCTCCACCAGTTTTACCAATACATCCATAAGATATACCTATTTTTGCACTTAGGTCATTAAATGCTTGGATATTTTCTGGTTTAACTTCTATAATTGCTCTACTTAAAGACTCAGAGAATATATCTCTTTCATTTTCAAATGAAACATTTACTTCACAACCCATATCTGCTACAGCACACATTTTAGCTAATGCTATTGCAATACCACCAACATTTACATCTTTTGCAGATTCTAGAAGTCCTAATTTGTTTGCTTCAATTATAGTTTCCCAAAGAAGTAACTCTGCTTCAAAATCAACACCAGGATGCTCACCAGCAATTTGACCCTCAATCTCTTTTAGGTATAAACTTCCACCAAATTCACTGTATGATTCACCAACTAAACAGATATAGTTACCTTCGCTTTTAAAAGATGAACCTAAAACTTTGTGCATATCATCATTTAAACCAACAGTAGCAATTGCAGGTGTTGGGAACACACCCACACCATTTGTTTCATTGTATAAAGATACATTTCCACCAATAACTGGAGTGTTTAACTCTTTACAAGCTTTTTTGATACCTTCACAAGCATATTTAAACTGCCACATAACTTCTGGGTTTTCAGGATTCCCAAAGTTTAGACAATCTGTAATTGCAAGTGGTCTAGCACCTGTCATAGCTACATTTCTACCAGCTTCCATAACAGCAGCAGCACTTCCTAGTTCAGGATCGATATAACATTGTCTTGTATTACAATCAGCAGACATAGCTAAAGCTTTTCCTGTCTCTTTGATTCTTACAACAGAACCATCTAAAGAACCTGGTCCTTTTACTGTATTTGTTTGTACCATAGAATCATATTGATTGTAGATAAATGATTTGTCAACAACTTCTAAACTTTTCCATAAAATATCAAAAGTATCTGTCATACTTAAGTTTTTTTCCATTTTAACATCTTTGATAGTCTCTAAATAAGCAGGCTTTGCTACAGGTCTATCTAAAACTGGTGCTTCTTCTGAAAGTGGTTGAATAGGAATATCCGCAACTAAATCACCATGCCAGTATAGTTCCATATTTCCTGTATCAGTTACTTCACCAATAACAGCAGCTGAAAGCTCCCATTTTTCAAAAATATCAATTACTGCTTGTTCACAACCAGCTTTTGCACAAATAAGCATTCTTTCTTGAGATTCTGAAAGCATAAAGTCATAAGGTGTCATACCTTCTTCTCGTGCTGGTACTTTATCAAGATCCATTTTCATACCAGATCCAGTTCTTCCAGCCATCTCAAAAGACGAACTTGTAAGTCCAGCAGCACCCATATCTTGAATACCGATAATTAAATCTTTTTTAAATAGTTCCATACAAGCTTCAAGTAAAAGTTTCTCTGTAAAAGGATCTCCAACTTGAACAGTTGGTCTTTTTGATTCGTTATCTTCTGTAAATGCAGCAGAACTCATAACGGCTCCACCAAGTCCATCTCTACCTGTTTTAGATCCAACATACATAACTGGATTTCCAATACCCTCTGCAACACCTAAGAAAATTTCATCAGATTTACAAATACCAAGGTTAAAAGCATTTACAAGGTTATTTCCAGCGTAACACTCTTCAAAACCAGTTTGTCCACCAATAGTTGGAACACCCATACAGTTACCATAACCACCGATACCATCAACAACACCTCTTAAAAGGAATCTATGTTTTTTAGCAGTATCATTATCTCCATCTATTCCAGCAAATTGGATTAAATTCATTGATGCAACAGGTCTTGCACCCATTGTAAATACATCTCTCATAATCCCACCAACACCAGTAGCAGCACCTTGATATGGTTCTATGAAACTAGGGTGGTTGTGAGATTCCATTTTAAATACAGCAGCATAACCACCACCAATATCAATAACACCAGCATTTTCACCTGGACCTTGTATAACCCATGGTGCTTTTGTTGGAAAACCGTTTAAATATTTTTTACTTGATTTATAAGAACAGTGTTCACTCCACATAGCAGAGATAACACCTATTTCAGTGTAATTTGGCTCACGACCAAGCATATTTAGTACTATTTCGTACTCTTCTTTAGTCATAGAATGTGCTAACGCAATTTCTAATGGTGTTTGTTCAGACATATTTGTTTACCTTGATTAAGTTTATATTTTAGCTATTATACCTAAAATATATTTATGAGATAGTTAAGTAGTTTTTCAAGGTGATATTTTCTAGATAAATTGATTTAATATATAAATGAAGTGTGTTTTGCTATGATACCAAAAATAAATCTTAACAATAAGATTTTTTACTTAAAAGAGGAATTTTAAACATTATGAAAAATATAAGAGCATTAGCACAAAGAATAATAAACGAAGAAGTAATAATATTTACCACTTTTAGTGGTATAAGAAATAAGTCTCTTAAAACTTTTAACAAAGTAACAATAAAGAAAGTAATCATTAAAAATGAACTAAAACATCAATTTGAATATATTTATGATAAAAATGTAGAACATAAAAATTTAAATAAGATTGATTCTGCAAATGAAATATATAACTTACTTAAAACATATTTTAAACAAGCCTTGATAAATACACTAGAGGCTGATTATCATATTTTAGTTAGTAAAAGTGGTGTTGCAAAGATAAATAAAAAAGCTGCTAGTAAAAAATTTGAAGAGATTTCTCACAATAGAAAGAAAAAGTATATTTTAAATGAAGGGGAAGTGACATCATTTTTAGTAGAACTAGGAATAATGACAGCAGATGGTAAAGTTGTAAACTCAAAATATGATAAGTTTAAACAAATAAATCGTTATTTGGAGTTGGTGTCTGATTGTATTCCTTACTTAGATAAAAATAAAACTATTAGAATTATTGATTTTGGATGTGGAAAAGCATACCTTACTTTTGCACTTTATGATTTTCTTGTATTAAAAATGGGTTACAATGTAGAAATTGTAGGGCTTGATTTAAAAGAAAATGTAATAAGATTTTGTTCTAACTTAGCTAAAAAATTAAATTTTGATGATTTGAGATTTGTGCAAGGAGATATTAAAGGATTCAATGAATTTAAAAATGTAGATATGGTTATCTCTTTGCATGCGTGTAACACTGCTACTGATGATGCACTAGCAACTGCTGTGAGTTGGGGAGCTAAAGTTATTTTAGCAGTACCTTGCTGTCAGCATGAGCTACTTAAAAAAATAAAAAATAAAAAAATGGTTCCGATGATGAAATACGGCATTATTAAAGAAAAACTATCTTCTTTACTTACTGATAGTTTAAGAGCAAATGTATTGGAAATAATGGGTTACCGTACACAAGTGTTAGAGTTTATAGATATGGAACATACTCCTAAAAACATTATGATAAGAGCATTTTTTGAAGACACTTCAAATGTTGATAAAGTTGTAGAAGAATATAAAGAGTTTAAAAAACAATGGCAAATTTCTCCTTACATAGAAGAAGCTTTTGGAGAAGGATTGACAAATAAGTTAGAATAGCTGACTTCAGTAATAATCAGATATTACTAATGCACTTATTGAGTTTTTTATCAAATGTTTTTACTGTATAATTTTTTGATTTTGCACATAAAATGCAATCAACAAAATCTAAATTTTTAGTTTCAAATATTTCTAAAGATTTAATTATAGTATTTTTATCATTCATAATTATACTATCATATTTTAGAATATCAATTAATGATTTTGAGATATCTTGCTTTTCAACTTTATATACTTTTAATAAAACAAATACTATTTCTGCTAAAACTTCACTTGAAATTGTACAGTTATTATTTACAATACACTTTTTTGATGTTTCATACATTTCAAGATTGTCTTTAAGTAAAAATCTTAAAATATAATTTGCATCTAAAAGAATCATTTATATTTATCCATTACATGTAGTTCCCAAGCTTTATCTTCTAAATCAATTTTTGAGGAGTTGGCATATTTACTTAAGCTACCTGCTAAGATAGATATATCTTGCTGTTTTACTTCTTGAATTTCTTCTTTTTCATCAAGTGGAAACATTATAAATTCAACTTCTCTATTAAGATAGCTATTTGGTATATTGATAGTAAAGTTATTGTGTTGTGGTCTTATTACTTCTCTTAACATTTTATTTCCTTATATCTAAATTTTAACATAAATAATATATCACTATCTTTAAAAACTGTGATTTAATAATTTAAGCTTAAAAGAATATTAATTGTTAATAAACATTTGAAAGATATGGGTTAAAAATGGTAGTGTTAAAAGTGAAATAGAGTAATTTTTAATATATTTAGCCTCCATAATTATATTATAGAGGCTTTTGTAACTTTGATTTTAAACTTTAAGAAGGAATTTTTAAACTGCTTCTTCTCCAGTTTCACCAGTTCTTATTCGAACTATCTCTTCAATAGGTGTAACAAATATTTTACCATCACCTATTTTACCAGTTTTTGCAGAATCAGTAATAAGTTTTATTACATCTGCAACTTGATCATCATTTACAGCTAACTCTAGTTTAGTTTTAGCTAAAAAATCTACTATATACTCAGCCCCTCTGTATAATTCAGAGTGACCTTGTTGTCTACCGTAACCTTTTACATCAGTTACAGTCATACCTGTAATTCCAGCTTCACTTAAAGCATCTTTTACATCTTCTAATTTAAACGGTTTTATTATCGCTTCTATTTTTTTCATCTTTTATTCCTAAGCTTTTTTGAATTCTGGGTAACATTCTAATCCAGTTTCGTGTATATCAAGACCAGTTATTTCAGTCTCTTCATCAACTCTAAGACCAACAATTACATCTAAAATCTTCCACACAATAAATGAAGCAATAAATACAAATGCACCAATTACAACAACACCTTTAAGTTGACCCATAAATGTGCCTGTTGCAGTAAATAAACCAACAGCTAAAGTTCCCCAAATACCTGCAACTAAGTGAACTGATAATGCACCAACTGGATCATCAATTTTCATCTTATCCCACATTGGAACAGCAAGTACAACTAAAATAGCACCAACAACACCAACACCTAAACCATACATCATACCAGCATCAGGAGCAGCAGTAACAGATACAAGACCACCTAAAGCACCATTTAATACCATAGTTAAATCAACTTTTTTGTATAAAAACTGTGTAAATAGTGCAGCTGTAACTGCACCAGCAGCAGCAGCCATATTTGTTGTAGCAATTACAGAAGCAATTGCATCTATATCACCTTTTGTACCCATAGCAAGTTGAGATCCACCGTTGAATCCAAACCAACCCATCCAAAGGATAAATGTACCAAGAGTAGCAATAGCAAGATTAGAACCAGGGATTGGTCTAACATTTCCATCTTTACCATATTTACCTTTTCTAGCACCAAGTAAAAGAACACCAGCTAAAGCAGCCCATCCACCAACACTATGTACAATTGTAGATCCAGCAAAATCAGAGAAACCTTCAAGTAAAGCACCTTCACCTGTTAAGCTTCCACCCCATGTCCAGTGACCTTGTGTAGGATAAATAATAGCACTTAAAACAACAACGAATACTAAGAAAGGCCAAAGTTTCATTCTTTCAGCAATTGTTCCTGATATAACAGAAGCAGCTGTTGCTACAAATACAACTTGAAAGAAGAAGTCTGCCATTACTGGGTAAGACGCATCTGCTGCTGTAGTTTCATCTAAAATTGATAAACTTCCAATAAAAGCATTACCTTCACCATACATTGCATTAAATCCTATAAGATAAAACATAATACAAGATATTGCAAATAAAGCAACATTTTTTGTTAATACTGTAGCATTATTCTTACTTCTAGTAAGACCTGCTTCCAACATAGCGAAACCTGCCGCCATCCACATTACTAGTATTCCTGCGAATACAAATAAGAAACCATTCAATATATATTGAACATCTCCAAAATTTTCCATTTTTAATCCTTTTTTTTGTGTAAAGAATTATGGCATAAATATGATTTTTTTATATAGATTAGTTGTATATAAAATATACAACTAAAAGATTATTAAGTTGATGTTTTATTTATTATTATATTTTTTGTATCTTCTAAAGGGAGTGGTTTACTAAAATAGTAGCCTTGGGAGTAATCAACTCCAAGTTTTTTTACAAGATTAAATATCTCTTCATTTTCAACAAATTCTGCTACAGTTTTTATATTGTACATTTTAGCAAAGTCTACTATTGTTTTTACAACATCGTAATCTTTTTTATTTTTAATATTTTTGATAAGTGAGCCATCTATTTTTAAAAAGTCAGGTTCTATTTTTGCAAGGTATGAGAAGTTTGAGTATCCTGTACCAAAGTCATCAATTGATATTTTTGCCCCATAGCTTTTGATAGTTTGTAAAAACTTATCAAATAAATCATAGTCCTCAATCCCATCACTCTCTACAAGTTCAAAAGTGATGTTTTCATTGTGACTGTTTCTACTTAAAAGTTCAATGATAAGATTAAATGTCCTTACATTTGCAATATCTTCGATAGTTATATTTATACTGATACCTAACTCTTTGTTGTTTCCAAAGTTTTCAAAACTTTTAATTAAAATTGCTCTAGTTATTTTGTTGTAGTATTTAATTTTTTTAGAAATATCAATAAAAGCACCAGGGGGAACTATATCATCATCTTTTATAAGTCTTGCAAGTGCTTCAAATTTTGCTACTTTTTTTGTATTGTTATCTATTATTGGTTGGTAGTATGGTATTATTTGGTCTAATTTTATAGCTTTTTTAATATCTACAGCAATTTTTTTATTTTTTGAGTAGTTTGCAAAGTGTTCTAACATACTCTCTTCATATATAGAAAAACTTATATTTTTTGATTTTGCATCTTTAAAAGCAAGATTTGCATTTCTTAAGTTGTCAATCTCTCCAACACTTATACCAGATGTTGCTGTAATATGTATCTCTAACTCATCAATAAAATAAGAGCTTTCAAATGTAGAACGAAGCTTATTTTTCATAATATCTTCTAGTTGCTCTTTGTTGTATTTTTGTGGTAATATTTTTAATATTGCAAATTGATCAGCTTGTAGTCTATATACGGTAGTACCTTTAAAAATACTAACTAATCTATTAGCCGTTTCGATTAAAACTTTATCTCCAATAATCCCACCATAAAATTCAGAAATATCTGAAAAGTTATCAAGATTTACAATAACACATATATAACTTTTAATATTGTTAATATCATGTTTTAAGGAGTCTCTATTTTTTAGTCCTGTTAGTTGGTCATAAGTGATAATATCTAAATAGTGAGTTAAATCATTTCCAAATGATATAAACTCTTGAATATTCCCATCATTATTTATAACAGGGTATATTGATGTATCCATAAAAAATTCTCTTCCAAATTTATTTGAATTTTTTAATACACCTTTCCATACTTTCCCCAAAAGAATAGTGTCCCACATCTCTTTGTAAGTATCATTTGTCGTATCAATAGATTTAAGTATAGAGTGAGTTTGTCCTAGTAGTTCATCCTCATCAAATGCTGAGATTTTACAAAAGTTATTATTTGCGTAAGTTATTACACCATTTAAATCAGTTTTTGAAATATAGCAGTTATCCTCTATTATCCGTTCGCAAACAATATTATTCATAATATCCCTTAATTATTTAATATCTGAAATTTCCTGAAATTCAAACTTTGCTTCATCTAAAAGTTTTTGTGCAGATTCTAACTCTTGCATCCCTTTTTTATAAATTTCAACACTATTACTAAGTGTAATTTCTGGATCAATTAGTTTCTCTAAAAGTTTTTTTGATTCTTCTATTTTATCTTCGAATGATATGTTTTCTTCTTTACTCATAATTTCCCTCTAACATTTTTATAATTTTATTTTCAAATTTATCAACTTCTACTAAAAAAGCATCATGCCCATAATCACTATCAATCATCTCATATGTACAATTATGACCATTTCCTATTTTATCCATCAAAGTTTTTATCTCTTCCATCTCTTCTGGAAAAAACAGCATATCTCCACTAAAAGATATAAGATGAAGTTTTGACTTTATACTTTTAAGTGCATCTTCAATCTTATCACTTCCACGTGCTGCATTAAAGATATTTATTGTTTTTACAATATATAGATAACTAAGAGGATCAAAATTATGTGGAAAGTTATAGCCGTTGTATTCTAAATATCTTTCAACCTCAAATCTTCCAAAAAGTTCATATAAACCATCTTGTGAAGAGTATCTTCTACTAAACTTATCATTCATACTATCTTTTGACAAGTAAGATATATGTCCAGCCATTCTACCAACTGCTAAACCTTTTAAACCATTTTTATGAATATCTTCACTTTTGTAATAACCATTTTTAAAATCAGGGTCATTTTTAATTGCTTCTATTGTAACTTTGTTAAATGCAATAGCCCATGGTCTAGTATATGCAGTTGTAGCAAGTGGTATAATCATATCGGAAAATTGTGGATACTCAATAGCATAACATAAAGCTTGCATGCCACCCATAGAACCACCAATAATAGCTTTTACGTGAAAAATACCTAAAGATTCTAATAGATTTTTTTGCCCTTTAACAATATCACTTATAGTTAAAACTGGGAATTTCATTCTATAAGGTTCATCACTATTTGGCATAATAGACATAGGACCTGTCGAACCAAAACATGAACCAAGATTGTTTGTTGCTATTACAAAATATTTAGTTGTATCAACAGCTTTTCCATCACCTATTAAATCATCCCAATATCCAGGTTTCCTATCACCTTCATAAAATCCAGCAGCATGTGCTGAACCGCTTAATGCATGTGTGATAACTATGACATTTGATTTATCAGTATTTAATTCACCATAAGTCTCGTAAGCAATTTGGTACGACTCTAAGATACGACCACTCTCTAAATGAAGTGGTTCGTCAAATTTCGCAATTTTAGTATTTATTTGCAACGATTAACCTAGTGCCTTTTCTAAATCTGCTATTAAATCATCAGCATTTTCAAGTCCAATACTTAGTCTAATAAGACCAGCTTTAATACCTGAAGCTTCTAATTCATCATTACTTAACTGTTGATGTGTAGTTGATGCTGGATGTACAATAAGAGACTTACTATCTCCTATATTTACAACAACACTAAATATTTTAGCAGCATCAACAACAGCTTTTGCAGTTTCCAAATCAGCTACTTCAAAACTAAGAAGACCGCTATTTCCACCTTTTAAGTATTTCTGAGCTCTTTCAAAGTTTTCATCAGATTCTAAACCTGGATAGTTAACTTTTTGAACTTTTGGATGAGCCTCTAAAAACTGTGCAACT
This sequence comes from Campylobacterota bacterium, assembly GCA_034723795.1. Lineage (GTDB taxonomy): Bacteria > Campylobacterota > Campylobacteria > Campylobacterales > Arcobacteraceae > JAIOSF01. The sequence goes on along the minus strand of JAYEPG010000234.1, from coordinate 5,358 downwards.
TTTAAAGTTGTATCGCTGTGTTGTTTCATTCTAAGACTTAAAGTTTCTAACCCTTGAATCATTAACCAAGAGTTAAAAGGACTAGGTGCTGCACCTAAATCTCTAAGAACGCAAAGTAGAATTCTCATAATAAATGGAGGGAATGGTAACTCAGAGTAAACTAAACCATGATAAGACTCATCAGGAGTATTAAAGTGGTTATATCTTGGGTTTCCTTTAATTTTCTCGCCACTAGTAGCACTATCAACTATAATACCACCAAGAGCAAGACCTTGTCCTGTAGTATATTTACTTGTGCTATGTACAACTATATCACAACCTTGTTTTATAGGGTTACATAACATAGCAGTTGCAACTGTGTTGTCTACAACAGTTATGATGTTTTTTCTATTTGCAATATTTACAATAGCTTGAAAGTCTGCAACTTGTAAGTTTGGGTTTGATAATGATTCAAATAAGATAAGTTTTGTTTTTTCATCAACTAAGTCTTCTAAAGATGATGGATCAGTTACATCAAACTTTCTAGTTTCAATACCAAATCTTTTAATAGTATGATCAGTTAAAGTTGATGTTCCACCATAAACTGCATTTGCAACAACAATATTATCACCAGCTTCACAAAGATTTACAATACAAGAAAAAATTGCAGCCATACCACTTGATGTTGCAATAGCTGCAACTCCACCTTCAAGTTCGGCAAATCTTTTTTCAAAAACTGCTGAAGTTGGATTCATAAGTCTTGTGTAGATGTTTCCTAACTCTTTAAGTGCAAATAGATTTGCAGCATGTTCAGAGTCTCTAAACTCGTAAGCTGTACTCATATAAATAGGTACTGCCATAGTCCCTTGTGTATCTTTTTCATATCCTGAATGAAGTGCTATAGTTTCTGGTTGCATTTATTTTCTCTCTATTTTAATTTCGTGACATATTTTATAATATTCTATCTTTTATCTCTTAAAATTTTATTTAAAGTATTATCATGTATAAAGCTTACGCTTTATACATGGTAGTTAGGTGCTTCGTTTGTGATTGTTACATCGTGTACATGTGACTCTTTAAGTCCTGCACTTGTAATCTCAACAAACTCAGCAGTTGCTTGGAAAGTTTCCATATCTTTACTTCCAAGATAACCCATAGAACTTCTTAAACCACCAATAAACTGATGGATAATCTCTCTTAGGAAACCTTTATAAGGAACCATACCTTCAATACCTTCAGGTACAAGCTTATCAGCAGCTGTTCCTTCTTGGAAATATCTGTCAGTACTACCTTTAGTCATAGCACCAATTGAACCCATACCTCTGTATGATTTGAATTTTCTACCGTGAGATAAGATAACCTCTCCAGGAGACTCTTCTGTACCTGCTAAAGCACTTCCCATCATAACCGTACTGGCACCTACTGCTAATGCTTTTGCAACATCACCAGAATATTTGATACCACCATCAGCGATAATAGGAACACCATATTTAGCACCAGCAGCAGCACACTCATCAATAGCAGAAATTTGAGGAACACCAACACCCGCTACGATTCTTGTTGTACATATACTACCTGGTCCAATACCAACTTTAACAGCATCAGCTCCACATTGAATTAACTCTTCAGTTGCTTCACTAGTTGCTACATTTCCAGCAATTACATCAATATCTAACTCTTTTTTAATAGCTGTAACAGTATCTAAAATACCTTTTGAATGACCATGAGCAGAATCTAAAACTAAAACATCACATCCAGCTTCAACTAAAGCTTTGGCACGATCAAGTTGACCAACACCAATAGCACCACCAACTAGTAGTCTACCTTTAGAATCTTTTGCTGCATTTGGATACTCAACCACTTTATTTATATCTTTTATAGTAATAAGACCTTTTAGTTTTCCATTTTCATTTATAATAGGAAGTTTTTCAATCTTATTTTTATGCATCTCAACTGAAGCCTCTTCAAGTGTTGTACCCTCTACACCAGTTACTAGAGGCATTTTTGTCATAACATCACCTGCTAGTTGAGAAAAATCTGTAACAAATCTCATATCTCTATTTGTTAGAATACCTAAAAGGTTATTATCTTCATCAACTACAGGTACACCTGAAATTTTATATTCACTCATAAGGTTTTCTGCATCTTGTAGTGTTTGAGAAGGAGATACTGAGATAGGATCAGTAATCATACCGCTTGTACTTTTTTTAACTTTGCTTACTTGTTTAGCTTGCGTTTCTACATCCATATTTTTATGAATGATACCAATACCACCAAGTCTAGCCATTGCAATAGCAGCTTGATACTCAGTAACCGTATCCATAGCAGCTGAAACAAAAGGGATATTTAGTGTTATATTTTTTGTAAGTCTAGATTTTAAATCAACTTCTTTTGGCAAAACAACAGATTTAGCTGGTACTAGTAGTACATCTTCAAATGTTAATGCTTTTTTTCTTATTCTCATTTTATTTTCCCTTTTTAGTTTTTAGTATAGTTTATAGATTTTTCAAGGCTCATAGCCCCATCAAATAGTGTTTGTTCATCATACGCTTTTCCAATCAATTGTAGACCAACTGGCATACCATCACTATCGTTAGCTACTGGAAGTGATATAGCTGGAAGGCCAGCTAAGTTCACTGAAATTGTATAAATATCACTTAAGTACATCTCTAAAGATGATTTAAAAGTTCCAAACTTTGGAGCAGTTGTTGGTGCAACTGGTGAAAGAATTAAATCAGCATCAGCAAATATAGATTCAAAGTCATCTTTGATTAAGTGTCTTACTTTTTGTGCTTTGATATAGTAAGCATCATAGTACCCAGAACTTAAAACAAATGAACCAAGCATAATCCTTTTTTGAACTTCTTCACCAAAACCTTCAGTTTTTGTTTTTAAGTAAGTATCTTTTAAGTTTGTAGCATCAACTCTATTTCCGTATCTAATTCCATCATATCTACTTAAGTTTGCACTGGCTTCTGCAGTTGCAACTACATAGTAAGATGAAACATGTTTTTTAGTATCCATCATATTTTTATGTACTATTGTATGTCCAGCATCTTCAAGAGCTTTTATAGCACTATCAAAACCTTTCCTAACTTCATCGCTTGCCTCTTCAATAAAGTTATCAATAACAGCAATAGTTAATTTTTTGTCACCATTTAAGTTTGGTGCAACTGGAGTGTAGTCAATATTTGCACTTGTAGAGTCTTTTGGATCATGACCACTTATTATGTCATATAAAATTGCAGCATCTTCAACATTTTGAGTTATTGGACCACATTGGTCAAGTGAAGATGAGTAAGCAGCTATTCCATATCTAGAAACTCTTCCGTAAGTTGGTTTCATACCAACACATCCACAGTAAGCAGCAGGTTGTCTGATGCTTCCACCTGTATCAGTTCCTAAAGCTGCCACAGCAAGTCCAGCAGCAACAGCAGCAGCACTTCCACCTGAACTTCCACCTGGAACTTTAGTGTTGTCAGCTGGATTTAATGTTTTTCCGTGACAACTACTTGCTGTTGTACTTCCCATAGCAAACTCATCCATATTTGTTCTACCAAATGCACTAAGTCCTGCTTTTTCAAGGTTTTCAATTACTGTTGCATTATATGGTGCTACATAACCTTTAAGTATGTTACTACAACATGTTAAGTTGTCACCTTTAACATTTATATTATCTTTTATAGCGATTGGTATACCTGATGCCTCGTATGATAATTGGGTTGAAGTTAACTGCTCAACATAAGCACCTAACTCCTTGTTTTCTTCTATCTTATTAGCTAACTCTTCTTTTAATGACATTATTTGTTCATTATTTAAAGTCAATGCTTCCTTTAAAGTTACCAAATTTGCTCCTAATTTTGTTTAAATATCTAATTATTATATCTAATATTTACTAATAAGCTCTTTAATGGTAAACTTGAAATATGATTAAATTTATTTTACTAATTTTCACAACACAATTGCTTGGACAAAATGGCTTTGATAATTCATTTATCACACAATATGAATATGGAAAAATGTTGTATGAAAACCCACGAGGGATAAGCTGTACAAAATGTCATGGTACAAATGCAAAAGGTATGGTGATAGAAACTTTTAAACACACAAGAAATAAAAAAGAATATTTATGCTCTTTGCAATCTCCTGATATAACATCAATATCTTATAGTGACTTTAAAATTGTTATGGATCCAACTTTAGAGAAAAAAAAGAGAAAATTTGAAAAAGATGAGGTTTGTGAAAAACTTACATATAGAAATAGCATGCCAACATATTTTTTAACACCAGAAGAGTTGAGTTCAATACATTTTTATTTAACAAATAAGGAACAATATGAATAGATCTTATCTTATGGTAGCTGCAGACAAAGAGAAACATTTAGATAAATTAAATGAACTAAAATGTGATGTAGCTATGATTAACTTAGAAGATGGTGTATGCAATAAATCAAATGCATTAGAATTATTATTTAAAAAATTTGAGAAAGATGGATTAAAGTGCAATAATAAAAAAGTAGTTGTTCGTATAAACCCTTTAGATGAAGGTGGCGATAAAGAGATAAAAGTATTAAATAGTTTAAAACCAGATGCAATAAGAATATCAAAAGTGAAAACTATAGATGATGTAAAAGTAGCGTTAAATTTAATAGATGATGATATAAAAATCCATTTATCTATTGAAACAAAAGAAGCACTTGAAAATTTAACAAAATTAAAAATTGACAAAAGAGTTGAGACAGTCTATTTAGGTATCTTGGATATGTTGGAATCATTATGTTTACCACAGTCTTTAGTAACTATGGATAATCCAACAATTGATTATATCTTAAGTAAATTTTTAATTGATAGTAAAATCGCAGGATTTAATCCAGTTTCATTTATATATCAAGATTATAAAAATACCAAAGAGTTTGAAAACTGGTGTAAAAAAACTAAAAAAATGGGTTTTGAATCAAAAAGTTGTATTAGTCCAACGCAAGTTGATATAGTAAATAAAATATTTACTATAGAAGAAAAAATAATAGAAAAAGCAAAATATATAAAAAGAATATTTGAAATAAATAAAAATGCAGGTATAACTGGTTTTAGTGATGAAAAATATGGTTTTATTGACGAACCAATATACAAAGATTCTCTATTGATTATAAATAATTATACAAAATAACGAATTTTTTGAAAATTTTTAAATATCTTTAAGTTATATTATTATAAACTGAATTTTAGAGTATATATATTTACAAAAGGAAGAAATATGTTTGGATTAGCGTCACAAAATGACTTAAATGTTCTAGATCAATTCTTTGATCAATTTTTAGAATATACAAAAGGTAAAAGTAATAGATTTAGTTACAATAAAAAATCTGGAAATAGCAATGTT
>JAYEPG010000233.1:0-4774 GCA_034723795.1 Campylobacterota bacterium | reverse complement strand
AATAATCAAAATCTTTTTTAAAGAACTTACCACTTTTAACCATCTTGCTTAGTGTTTGCCTACAACATCCTAAAACTTGTGAAGCATCGCTATATCCCCAAATATTAAAATCAAGTTTTCTATTTTCTAATGCTTTTATTTTTGTATCATGCTCTTGTAGTGTGTCTTGCATAGTTTCAATCATCTTGATAAACTCTTTCATCTTTTCTCCTGTATAAAGTTTAGGGAACTTTAGGGAAATATACAAATAGTTTGTGTTACAAGGTTGTTAATTTTGTGTTAAAACTTAAATGTGATTGATATGATAGTGGGATTGGTTTTTAACAACAAGATTAAATTATGTTAATTTTAACCTTGTTTTTGAGGGAATTTATGTGGGTTTATTGGAATAGAGGGAATTTAGCTTAAGGTTACGAATAGTAACTTTAAATATATAGTTTCCCTATGTTATGCAAAAATTAATTTTATAAATCAACTCTTTTTGACTTAATTTATGATTTGAAAAATCAAGACAACTTTTAATATCAACTGTAGCACTTGCTAATGTTTCTTTTTTATCATTAAGTATATTTATTTTTATATCTGTAAATTTATCTTTTTGAAACTCATCATCATTCAATGCACAAGCCAAAGGACTAAACATTTGAGATGAGTGTATAATTGATTCTTTAATATCATTATTATTTTTTATAAATAAATTCAATTCAAAAGTAGTGTTATTTTCATAAAATGATTCAAATTTAAAACCTACAATTTGTAAGTTATGGATTATATGTAACAAAGTTGCTTCACTTCTTTGTTCAATATTAATATTTTTAAATTCATCTAAACTCATAATATCTTCCATATAATTTAGATGTATTAGAACTTCTGCTAATCTCAAACTTGCATAAATATCTCTTATCCAAAAGGTAATCTTTTTTAGTTCATCATGAGTTATTGTTTTAATTTTATCTTTTTTAGTTCCATATCTAATTTCAATATTATTTTTTGATACTTTATAGTCTTTGTGAGAAGCTATATTTCGCCATTGATTTATATGTATATTAAAAATAGGATCCTTTATCAATAAATCAAAATTTTCAAATTCTTTATCGGTAACTAAATTACCTAAGGATTTATTTTTTATATCTTCAAAAATATTATTTTTATTAAATTTATAAAATTGATAAAAAAGTTTAAATCTTGGATTGTAACAACCTTCTATAATTTCATCAATACTTTTAAAATAATATACAGCAAAATCTTTTTTAGTAAAATCTGTAACATCTGGTTGAGAAATAAAATAGCTTAAATATCTATCATCTGTATTAGAAACCTTTTCAAAATTATTTAATAATAATTCAAAAGATTCTTTTTGATTTTTTTGTATTGAATCTGAAAAGATAAGATGTATATCATTAAGTAGTTTGATGTAATGGTTATTATAATATATAGTCATATAATTAACTAATTCACTTCGTAATATTTCTTTATTTCTTAAATAAATATCTTCACTTGTAAAATATTTTAAAAAAATATCTTTTGTTAGTTGATTCCATTTCTCAACACTATAGTCATCATTATAGTCTAATTGATTGAAAATATTTATCATTTACTTGTCTTTTTTTAAAGACTCTTTTATAATATCTCCAATTGCCATACCATCAAACTGTGGCTTAAATACAACCTCAATACCATCACCAAAATTTTCAAATAATACTTGTGCATGTTTAATCTTTTTTTCTTCATTTGTAGATAAAGAGATTTCATCTTTCCCTTTTGTTTCAACAACTAAATTCAAACTTTTATTATTATCTTCATCTTCTATAACATAAGCAAAGTCTGGTGAATATGTGCCACCACCCGCAACAGGTATTTTAATAGAATTTTTTGGTATCTTTGTAAAAACTGTTACGCTTTTTACATTTGTTTTTATATTTGATTTTTCTAGTTGAGAATCATAAAATAATTCATTAAAAAGATAACTATCTGCTGTTGGTTCATATTCAAAATGCACACCTAAATCACTTGAAGCAACTTCATCTTTAGCAGTTCCATCTTCATTTGTAAATTTAGTTGGATGTATTTTAGCATTTACTTCATTGTATCCAATTTTAAAATCAGTTATTGACTTACTTAGTAAGTATTGATTAAATCCACTTTTAATAGTTCTTATTGTTTGTACATTCCTATATGAATTTATATCTAAATCTTTTTGAATATCCATAAATACATTGTGTAAAGTATTTATATTTACATTTAGGACTCCACAAATCTCAATTAAAAAACTCTTATAACTCATAGTAACTATCGGCAGTATCTCTTCATCTAAACTTTCATACTCTTTATAAAATGCTATATCATGATCAAACTCTAGTTGTCTTTCATGAGTTTTTACCCCTTGAGGTTTAAATCTATTTAGATTATCTAAAAAGTATCCTTTTAGCAAATCACCAAATTTATTTTCATCTTCTATATCATATTCTAATATAACCTTTTTATTTATAGCTTCCCATAACTCTTTTAGTTGGGAATACTTACCCTTTCTAAAAGTTACTTTTTCTTTTGGTTTATTTCCGTCTGTAACCTTATCTTTATCAAGTCCATCACTAAATGCTTCTGGAAATAATTTTAAAACTGTGTCAAATCCATTTTCTTTAAAGTCATTATTTCTTTTAATAGTGCCTAATTCATCTAGTTTATCCAATAACTCTTCACTATCTTCAAACTCAGGATAATTTGCTAATATTGTATTAATAATATCATCTGTTAATTTTGTTGGTGGAACTACGATATTAAATGTTCCAGAATTGTTATTTATCTCTGTTACTAGTTCTGTTACAAACTCTTTTTCAGTAAAATCGACATAGTAGTGTAGTTTAAAATTACCATCTTTGACTCTTCCCATATATTCATTTACAGGTAGTCTTAACCCACGACCCACTTCTTGAAGTTTTGAGGTTGTACTTCCTGATGATCTAAGTTTACAAATTTGAAATACATTTGGATTATCCCAACCCTCTCGTAAAGTCCATTTTGAAAAGATAAATCTTCTAACATTATCAAGACTTAAAAGTGACTCTTTATCGTGCAATATCTCTGTAATCTCTTTTTCTACTTTCTCATCTTTATCGCTATTATCTTTTGAAAAATATCCTCCATGTATTAAAGATAAGTCTTTTAGAGATTTTTCAAGATATTCTCTATAAAATTTATCTGTTTCTTCTTTTAATAAGTTTTCAATATGTACTTTTGCTAAACTCTCAAATTTTGTTTTTAATGAGCCTGAGATATTATGACCATCTCTATATCCCTCTATATCATCTATGAAAAATAAAGTTAATGGCTTGATTCTAACCTCTTGTGTTAAATATAACTTTTCTAATTCAAAATGTTTTTTGATAGTTTTTTCCATCATCTTATCTTGCAAGCTTTGAGAATAAGAATAAGGATTTATAGTATTATTTCTTTTTAGTTCTAATCCATTAGACAATACAACAACAGATTTATTTAAATTTTCTATATATAAGTCATGCATCTCATCATGTATTTTACTCATACTAGCTTTTTTGATGAGTTTATGAGTAGTTTTTATTCCATTCATATTTAACTCAAAAGAAGCTTCTATACCATCTGTACTTTTTAATGTAACTGATACTTCTTTTCCATTTTCAAACTCTTCAACATAAGTAGTTACACCTTTTACTAAGTCATCATTAAAAGCATCTACAGCACTAAGTTTATATACAAGATTTTTAAATTTACTGGCAAATGTTGCACCATATCTTACGATAAATTGTGATTTAAATTTTTCTATTTTCCCCCATGTGGTAGCTGTCTTACCTTTGGCATCTTCTAAAGGAAATTTATGAGGTTCATCCACTATTGTAAAAGGTTTTATTGAAGCTATTGCATCAAAAGGATTATTATATCTATCAAATAAATTTACATCAAATTCTTTACTCATAGTATCAGAATTTATCATACCTGAATTTATAATCATCACATGAATAGTTTTAGCACCAAAGTTATTGGCTTCTACAAAACTACTAACTGCTTGAGGCATATAGTCTTTTTTATTTTTCTTACCCTTTTTACTCTCAACTACATATGTTTTTATCTCTGTTTTATACTCTTGCCTAAAATGTTCTTTTGTAGCCTTTGCTTTTAAAAAGTTTATAGTACCTGCTTTAATAGAAAGTGTTGGAACTATAACTATAAATTTTGAAATATTTAAATTTTTATTTAATTCAAACATCATTTTAGTATATGTATAAGTTTTACCTGTACCTGTTTCCATAGATATATCTAATATATTACTCTTAGAGTTTTTATAATCTGTATTGATTTTATTCTGTTCTTGTATTTTAAGTAAATTTTGAGAATATTGAGCACTCGCTACATGATTTACAATTGGATTAGATACATTTTGCATTGATTTCTCAACATTATTATGTATATGAACATCATCAAAAACTTTTAGTATAGATTTTACTGCATCTACTTGATGTGGTAAATCCCTTTCAAATTTAAAACCAGCCATATTAGTATCTAACTACCATATCTAATTCAATTGATTTTTTATTGGTATAGTTTTTAATAGCTTCTTGTAATTCTCTTTGATGTTTACTTTGAATATTATAACCAAACAGTACTATCTTTGATGGTTGAAAATCATTATCCTCATCTAGTTTATTTATAAGTGACTGAATATCTTTAGTAGTTAAGCCTTTATCCATAAAGTAAATAATATTACCGTTAGAATATCCTTGATAATTGTCAAATTTTATAG
>JAYEPG010000232.1:0-20536 GCA_034723795.1 Campylobacterota bacterium | reverse complement strand
AAAAATGAACCTTTCAATACCCTAAAAACAACCTAAAGCCTTTGCTTAAATTTTATATCAAACTTTTGTAAAAAACTATAAAGTACCCTAAACTAACATTAGGAGACCACTGCATAATCCCAAATTTTTCATTAAATCGGATTTTGCTTTATATCATCATTAATTGTTTTGTGTCCAACTATTTTTGCCCCTTGCTCCTTAAAATAAGATGCTCCTTGAACTCTATCATCATGATAATTTGATAATACAACATGGGAAACTTTTAAGTTAGGATATTCTTTTTTCATTAATGAATAAAACTCTTTTGCAAAAATATAAGTTGGTCCTGCATCAAGAACAACTAAGCTATCGCCAATATCAACATAACACATATTTGATACAAAACCTTTATTTTGTTTTGTTGGAGGATTTAAATCTCCAATTATACAATGTATATCTTTTGTGATACTTATTGGTTTTAGGTCATAAAAATTTGCACTTAAACTTGATATTGCTATTACTGTACTTAATATTAATTTTCTCATTTTATTAACTCCATTATTTCATCTACAGTTAAAAGTTTACCTGTACTTTTAACTACACCATCTACAACTAAACCTGGTGTACTCATAACGCCATACTCCATAATTTTCATAACATCTTCAACTTTTTCAACGCTATGAAACCCACCAATTTTTGAAATTGCCTCTTTTGCTGCTTGCTCTAAAGCTGAACATTTTGCACAACCTGTCCCTAAAATCTCTATTTTCATAATTTTTCCTTTTAATTTAATTTGTATTAGAGTATAAAGTTAAATATATAACCAATACATATGATTCCAAAACCAACGATTCCAAAAAATAAAGCTATAAGTTTAACATGCAATATTCTTTTTAAAATCATAGCCTCAGGAAGACTAAGTGCAGTTACTGCCATCATAAATGCCAAAGCAGTTCCAAGTAGCATCCCTTTTGCAGTTAACACTTCAACCAATGGCATAACACCAGCTGCATTTGAATACATCGGTATCCCCATAAAAACAGCTATGATAACTGCAAATGGATTGTTAGCACCTGTCCAACTTGCAATGAAATCAGCAGGTATATATCCATGTATAAATGCACCAATTCCTACACCTATTAAAACATAGATCCAGATTTTTTTAAATATATCTTTTGTATAGTCCCAAGCCTCTTTTACTCTTTGTTTAAAAGTAAGTGTTATTTTTACCTCTTCAAGTTCCCCTTCCATAGGTTTAACATCAAGTAAGATATACTTATCCATATTCATTCTACCTATAAAGTATCCACCTAAAATTGCTACAAGTAAACCAAAGCCTATATAAGTAGCAGTAATTTTCCATCCAAATATACCAAAAAGTAGGGCTATTGCTATCTCATTATTTAAAGGACTACTTATTAAAAAAGAGAAAGTAACACCTAAAGGTATTCTAGCTTGTATAAATCCAAGAAATAATGGTATAGCACTACAGCTACAAAATGGTGTGATGATACCAAATAATGCTGCAAGCACATTTCCTGTAAACTCTGACTTCCCTTGCAGATATGCTCTTACATATTCTGTGTTAAAATGTGTTCTAAGATATGAAACAACAAAGATAATTGTAATAAGTAAAAACCATATCTTTATAGTATCGTATATAAAAAAGTTTACAGCTTCATTTATACTTCCAGTAAGCCCAAGTATATCAACAGTAAAATAGTCAACTGATTCTTTCCACATTATTTTAACTCACTTTTTGAATTTTCCAAAGTACAACATTTATTAAATTTTGGTATATTTAATGATAAATAACTTATCTCTTTTAAAATATTTTGTCTAAACTTATCCATTGGTTTACGTATAGAATAATAAGCCCAACGTCCACGCCTACTTACTTTTAAAAAACCTGCCTCTTTTAAAATCTTTAGATGTCTTGATACTCTTGACTGTATCATATTAAAAGAGTTTTCAATATCACAAACACATATCTCACCATTTGTATCTATAAAATTTAATATTTTAACTCTTGTTTCATCATTTATTGAACCAATAGTTTTTAGAAATATATCCATATATTTGAGCCTTTTTTATTTTAGAATTTATTATAACATATATACTTTAATATATCAAGATATATTGATATAAAACTTAATTGTAAAAAAATTATAATTTTAATTAATATTAGGTAGAATATATGTAATAAAAAGATTATGAAAGTAAGCAATGGATAAATTTAAACTACGGGTAAAAGTTATATATATAGTTATCTTTATATTGTTATGTTCAGTAGTTCTACTTTTAACTACTATACATAAAAACAACCTAATAAATCAAGAGGCAAGTAGAGCTATAGAGATTTTAAAAACAAATTATGATATTACAAATTTTTATACTTCCTCTGATGCAAAAGCTATAGATGGAAGAATACAAAATGATACAAAGATATTAGAGATATTTGCAAAAGCAAATAACGCAACAAAGCAAGAGAAAAAAATATTAAGAGAACAGTTATATAAAAGACTTAATAAACTATATCAAATAATAAGAAAAAAAGGTGTACTCCAGTTTCAATTTGTATTTCCAGATAATAGATCATTTTTAAGAATGCACAAACCATCAAAATTTGGAGATAATTTAGAAGATGTAAGATATAGTTTTAGAAATACAAATATTACTCATAAACCATCTTTTGGATTTGAACAAGGTAGAACGGCACATGCTTTTAGAAATGTATTTCCACTTTTTTACAATGAAAAATACATTGGTAGTTATGAAATATCATATGCATCAGAATATATGCAAAACAATATTACAAAAGTAAATAAAATACATACACATTTTTTAGTAAATAAAAACATATTTAAATCAGATATATGGAAAAGAAAATATGTAATTTTAAATTATGTTCAAAGTATGGAACATAAAGATTTTATGACAGTATCAATTGATAAAAAAAATAGTAAAAACTGTAAAGCTATTTTAAATAGAGAAATAATAGATAAAAAGATAAAAACAGGTGAGCCATTTGCATTTTATAGTGATGTAAAAAAAGATATAAATGTAGTGACATTTTTACCTATAAAAAATGTTCAAAATGACAAAGTTTTAGCTTATTTAGTATCATATACAAAAAATGAATCAATAGATGAACTAATACATAGCTATATAATGATAAATTTAATATCTTTTATTTTAATGTCTATTATTCTATACCTTTTATATAAAAAAGAGATAGCACAAAAAAAGTATGAATCAGACATTGTTCAAAATACAAAGTTTACAGTTATAGGTCAAATGTCAGCTGGGATTACTCATGAGATAAATACACCACTTTCATATATAAAAGGGTTAACTGAGATGTCTCGATATGATTTAGAAGATATGCCAAATAATGATTTTAAAAAACAATTATTAGATGATAATGAAAGAGTTATGGATGGTGTAAAGCGTATGGGAATTATTATTGAATCTATGAGAGAGATGTCTCAAACTTCAAACCAAAACATTGAAGAACAAAATATATATGCAACTCTTATTGTAGTTTTAAGAATGTTATACAATAAGTCTAAAATTATATCAAAAATATATATAAATGATGAGCATTTTACCTTAGAAAATTCGAATAAAAATAGATATAAATTTATGGCAAATATTCAAAAGCAAAGAATAGAACAAGTTTGGACAATCATTTTAAATAATGCTCTGGATGAATTAATAAAAGTTGATATTTATGAAAATAGAAGATTAGATATAACTATAAAAAAAGTTGAAAATAATATTGTAGTTTCTATAGATGATAATGCAGGTGGGATACCTGAAAAAATAATTAATACTGTTTTTGAACCGTTTACAAGTACAAAAGAATCATCAGGTATAGGTATAGGGTTAAATATTGCAAAAAAAATAATAGAGGAACACAATGGAAAAATAGAAGCTTCAAATACAAATAAAGGTGCTTGTTTTACAACTACTTTATCTGCTGCAAATTAAATTTAAAAAAATTATATTTTTATATTATCCTTTATAAAGATATATTATGTATAATATTATTTAATTTTAATAAGGTGTAAAATGAAAATAAAATTTATAATTCTATTTATAATTCTATCTATTATGGTTTCTTTATTTTTTAATTTTGAAAAGAAACAAAAGATCTCCTCTTATTTAAATAATCAAGCAAAAGATTTTACATCAAAATATAATGCCTCTTACCGTTATCATAAACAATTATCAGAAGTTATCTATTTATTGTTAATAAAAGATAAAAAATATTAGAACTTTATAAAAATATAAATACAAACGATAAACAATATTAGTCAAAAATGAGAGATGAGTTATATAAATATATAAATATATAAATACTAAGTATAAATTGATGAAAAGATTTAATCTAAAACAATTACATTTTCACTTAAAAAATAATGATAGTTTTTTAAGAATGCACAAACCAAATAAATTTGGAGATAATCTTACTGATATAAGACCAACAATTGCATATGTAAATAAAAATAAAACAAAAATAGATAGTTTTGAAGAGGGTAGAATATATAATGGTTATAGATTTGTATTTCCTATAGCCAAAGATAATATACACCTTAGTAGTGTTGAGGTATCATTTGCAGCAAAAGCTTTTACTAGAGCAATTATGGAAGACTATACTGTATATAGCAATTTTTTAGTAAGTAAAGATGTTGTAAATGAAAAAGTATTTAATAGTGAAAAAAGTAATTATAAAAATAGTAAGTATGATGATTTTTATTTAGATAAAGGGACTGAAAAAGTTATAGAATGGTTAAAGAAAAATGGTCTAAATTTACCTATTCCATCACCAGAAATATATAAAACTGCAAATAAAAATATAAAAGAGGGTGAATCATTTGCACTTTATAGTAAAAATAGAAAACATATTCTTATTTACATACCTATAAAAAATAAAATTACAAATAAAGTTGTAGCATCACTTTCAATATCTACAAAAGATACATATATAGAAAATAAAAGTTTAAATTCTAAAGTTATAAATATTGTAACAATTTTATTTATATTTTTTACATTATTATTTATATATATACAAAGAATAAATAAAGATAAAATAATAAAATCTAAAGATTATTTACACTCTATTTTAGATTCTCAACCTAGTTTTATTGTTGTAACAGATGGTAAGAATTTAATAAAATTAAATAAATTTGCTTTAGATTTTTTTGGATATAAGACAG
The DNA here is from genome assembly GCA_034723795.1 of Campylobacterota bacterium. Lineage (GTDB taxonomy): Bacteria > Campylobacterota > Campylobacteria > Campylobacterales > Arcobacteraceae > JAIOSF01. The sequence goes on along the minus strand of JAYEPG010000232.1, from coordinate 15,335 downwards.
TTGAAAGTTTTTATAAAGAGCATAAATGTATCTGTGATTTTTTTGTTGAAGATAGACATTATATTACAAAAGAGGTTGATGGTATTTTATGGATAGATTATATCCTAGCAAATCCAAATAAAAACAATCAAGTAAAAATAAAAGATACTTTAGGAAATATACATATATTTCAAGTTAAATGTAATAATATAAAATCATTAAAAAACAACTATGTTGTTACTTTTATAGATATAACAGTTGTTGAACAAAATTCTAAAGTTTTATATGAAACAAATAGACAACTTGAAGAGAGTGAGTATGAGATACAGTTAATCAATGAATCATTAGAAGAAAAAATTAAAAAAGCTGTTGATGATTTAGATACTCAACATCAAAAACATAAGCAAGATATTGTTAAAAATACAAAGTTTAATATTATTGGACAAATGGCTGCTGGAATTACCCATGAGATAAATACTCCACTTACTTATATAAAAGGTACAACAGAGATGTCAAGATATGATCTTGAAGATATGCCTGATAATAGTTTTAAACAAAGGTTACTAGAAGATAATGATAAAGTTATGAATGGTATAAAAAGGATGGGTATAATTATAGAGTCTATGAGGGAGATGTCTCAGGTAACACCAGCACTTAGAGAAAATCAAAATATATACTCTACACTTATTACTGTACTTATTATTATATACAATAGGTCAAAACAAATATCTAAAATATATTTAAATAATGAACTATTTGAGTTAGAAAGATCACTTAAAGATAAGTATAAGTTTATAGCTTCTGTACATAAGCAAAGAATAGAACAAGTATGGACAATCATTTTAAATAATGCATTAGATGAATTAATAAAAATTGATAACTTTGAAAATAGAAGAATAGATATTACAATTGAAGAGATTGATGATAAAATTAGAGTTATCTTTAAAGACAATGCAGGTGGTATACCAGAGTCTATTAAAGATAAACTATTTGAACCATTTGTAAGTACTAAAGAGTCTTCAGGTATTGGAATAGGGCTAAATGTTGCAAAGAAAATTATAGATGAGCATGATTCAACTATAATTGCATCAAACTATAATGATGGTGCTTGTTTTACTATAGAATTACCTATTAGTAATGATAAATAAAAAAGTTAAAATTTACCTTTTTCTATAACTTAAAGCTTCTATAATATGTTTTGTATCAATTAACTCACAACTATTTAAATCAGCTATAGTTCTAGAAACTTTTAAAACTTTGTTTATAGCTCTAAATGATAAAGCAAATTTTTGTATAGATAAATCTAAAATATCTTGTGCATCATTAGTTAAAATACAATATTTTAATATATCAACATCATTTAGTTTTCCATTTAGTTGGGTTTGACCACGTAGTTTTTGTAGTTTAAAAGCTTCAATTACTTGCTTATGCAGTTGTTGTGATGTTACATCAGCTGTATCATTTTTTGTCACTTCATTCATTGTTACATACAAATCAATCCTATCTAAAAAAGGATCTGATATTTTGTTTTTATATCTTTGTTTTTCAACATCACTACATCTACATACTTTTGACTTTGCTAGTAAGTTACCACAAGGGCATGGATTCATCGCACAAACAAAAAGAAACATTGTTGGGTATTTGATTTTGCTATTAACTCTTGAGATTGAGATTTCGTTATCTTCAAGTGGTTCTCTCATAGCTTCTAAAACTGTTTTAGGAAAATGTGGTAATTCATCAAAGAAAAGTATTCCATGATTTGAAAGTGCCACTTCACCAATTTGAGTACCACCTACTATTGAAGCTTTTGTTGAACTATGATGTGGTGATATAAACGTCCTTTGAGGTATAAAAGTAGGGTGTTTAGATTGTAGTGATTCCATTTTTGCTATATCTAAAATCTCCTCAAGGTTCATAGGTGAGGTAATATGTTTTAATCTTTTAGCAATCATACTTTTACCACATCCAGGACTCCCTTCTAAAATTAAATTGTGATTTCCAGCAGCACTTATAAGGGCTGCTTTTTTTGCTATTGTTTGCCCTTTTATATCTTTAAAATTTAAATCATACTTTTGAGTATAAAAATATTTTGTATTATTTATATTTATATGCTTATGTGTAAATATTTTATTATCTATTTTATAAATTGATTTATCCTCTTTTCCAAAGAAGTCTATAGCTTCATTTAAAGTTGAAACCGCATATATATTTATGTTTGGTATTGTTGAGATTTTATCTATTGATTCTTTTGGAATTAAAACATCTTTTATTTTTCCTTGCCTAACAAGTGATAATATTAATACAAAAATTGACTTTGTATCTTTTAAATTTCCATTTAAACCTAACTCACCAAAAACATAAAAATCATCCATTTTTATATTTGTTTCTTGTAAAGCAATAAGTAAAGCAATTGATAAGTCAACTTGACTCCCTTTTTTTGCTATTTCAGATGGTGATAGATTTATAGTAATCCTTTTAGGTGGAAACTTAAACTCATTGGTTAATAAAGCTGACTTTATTCTATCTTTTGATTCTTGAATTGCTGTATTTGCCATCCCTACAATACTAAAGCTAGGCAATCCTTTTGTAAAAGTAGATTCTACATCTATGCTAACTGCATCTATACCATCTATTGAAGCACATTTTAATGATTTCATATTTATAATCCTTTGTTTGGTTGCTGTATCATACATTAATTTTTTACAAAAAAGTAAAAACATTACAAAATGCAATATAATTAATAAATAATATAAAAATAAAAACTAAAATTACAATTTTATATATTTTTAAGTTATTTTAAGATTTAGTATGTATAATCTTCTCTTATGGTCTTAGAAAAGTACCATAATTTGATATATTAATTTTACAGGAATTAACATGAGTAAACCACATATTACACCAACAAATAAAGAAATAGTTATGGATACAAATGATTTTATTGTATCTAAAGCCAACACAAAAGGTATCTTAACGTACTGTAATGAAATTTTTATAGATATGGCAGGATATGAAGAGGGTGAACTTTTAGGTAAAAATCACAATATCATAAGACATCCAGATATGCCAAAAGCTACATTTAAACTTCTATGGGACACAATAACTGCAGGTAAAGAGTTTTTTGCATTTGTAAAAAATATGAGTAGTTGTGGTAGTTTTTATTGGGTCTTTACACATATCTCACCAGATTATGATCAAAGTGGAACTATCACTGGGTATACATCAGTAAGACGTGCACCAAATAGATCAGCAATAGCTGCAATAACACCTTTGTATAATCATATGGTACAAGCAGAACGAAGTGGAAATATAAATACTAGCACTCAAATATTGTTAGATTTTTTAGATCAAAATAATATTGGATATGAAGAGTTAATATTATCTTTACAAGGAGATATATAGAATGTTTAATTTTATATTTAAAATCAATACATTTAAATTTGTTAAAACAGTATTGGTATTTTTAGCTTTAGGTATATCATCTAGTGTAATTTATATTTTATTTATACCAAGTGATATATCTCAAAATATTATTATGCTTCATACATTTATATCTGTAATTATGTTGATATTAACTGCACTTGCAATTGTTTCTATAAATAAATATTCAAATGAAATAAAAAAAATATCAAAAGTTTCACAAAAAGCTTCTGCTGGAACTTTAACTTCTCGAGTTATTGATATAGATAGAAGTGAAGAGATAGGACAGTTAGCATGGGATGTAAATAATTTACTTGATCAACTTGAAACTTTTATGAGAGATTTAGAGTCATCATTAAAATTAATAAGTTCAGGTAAGTCACATAGAAAAATGTTACCAAAAGGTTTACATGGAGATTTTGCAAAAACATCCTCTGCTGTTAATAAAATTTTAGCAGATATTGCAACAGCACAAAGTAAAGATGCTTTTATTCAAGACTTACTTGAAGTTATAAAAGAGTATGAACAAGGTATTTATTTAAAACAGATTGATACAACAGGTATGCAAGATGATATTATAGGACTTGCAAATGGTATAAATCAACTTGGTGATTCTTTATCAAGTTTAAGTTTTATGAATTTAAAAAATGGATTATCTTTACAAAGAGGTTCAGATATGTTAACTCAAAATGTAAATATGTTAAGTACCTCTTCATCTGAACAAGCTTCATCTTTAGAACAAACAGCAGTAGCACTTGAAGAGATAACAACAACTATTAGAAATAGCAATCAAAATACAATTAAAATGCAAGATTATTCTAGTAAAGTTTCTGCTTCAGTTGCCCATGGATTAACTCTTGCTTCTAAAACTGCAACATCAATGGAAGAAATTAATACTGAAGTATCGGCTATAAGTGAAGCAATTACCGTAATTGATCAAATTTCATTCCAAACAAATATTCTTTCTTTAAATGCAGCAGTAGAGGCTGCAACAGCTGGAGAAGCTGGAAAAGGTTTTGCCGTAGTTGCTCAAGAGGTTAGAAATCTAGCATCACGTTCTGCAGAAGCTGCAAATGAGATAAAAGCAATTGTGTCAAATGCTACAACAAAAGCAAATGATGGTAAAGATTTAGCTCAAGATATGATAAGTGGATATAGCACTTTAAATGAAAATATAGAACATACAGTTGAATTGATAAAAGAGGTAACTGTAGCAAGTAAAGAGCAAGAATCTGGTATATCACAAATAAATGATGCTGTTGCCTTACTAGATAAAGGTACTCAGCAAAGTGCTGCTATTGCAAATGAGACAAATAGTGTTGCCCAAGAATCAAATCAAATTGCTATAGAGATTGTTGAAGAAGCAAGCAGTAAAGAATTTAAAGGGAAAGATACTCTTTAAACTAAAATAATAAAATACCTAAATTAAGGTATTTTATATCCATTTCCATAACTATTTTCTATAAAAAACTTATCACTATTTATAGCTTTTTTAACCTTCTTTTTAAATCTTGATATTAATTGAACTACATTATTTCCTATTGAATCAGAATCACTTGTACAAACCTCTAATGAAATCTCATTTACACTTAAAAATCTTGATTTGTTTACTAATAATAGTTTGATTAAAAGAATCTCATTTTTTGTTAATGGTATTTGTTGCTTATTATAAAAAAGTGTATAAGCTTCTTTATCCCAAATAAAATCATTTCTAAATTGAACTTTGGTATTTCTAAATTCAATCTTTTTAATAACTTTGAAAATTGTATCTTTTAGTTCATTAATCTTAAATGGTTTTACAATATAGGAACTCACTTGAAGATCAATTGCTTTGATTAGTTTATCTTTATCACTATGAGCTGTTAAAAATATAATTGATGTATTATTATCTTTTTCCCTAATTTTTGCAGCAACCTCTAGTCCACTTAAAAATGGAATATTAATATCTAGTAATATTATATCTGGTTTATGCTCTTTATATAAATCTAAAGCTTCTTTTCCATTTTCAGCTGTATATACATTTTGAAAATATTTTTTTAAAAGATATACTGTATCATCTAAAGCTTCTTTATCATCTTCAACACATAACAATGTTAATTTACTCATATTTTTCTCCTGTTTTATTTAATTTTATTGTAAATGTAGCCCCAGTGTTATTTGAATACACTTGTAGTTCACCATTCATACTTTCATCTAAAAGCATTTTTGCCATATATAGTCCAAGTCCCGTACCCTCTTTTTTAAACTTTGTTGTAAAGTAAGGATCAAAAATCTTGTCTATATCTTCTGGTTTTATCCCACCACCATTGTCTATAATATCTATTTTTAGAAAATCTTTATTATTATCAATAAAAATTTTTATATTTTTATTTGTAATATTTTGAATTTCAAAATTATCTAATGCATTATTTAATATGATAAGAATAACTTGAAGCAACTCATTTTCATATGTTTTATAAACGATTTTGTTTTTTGTATCTATATCTATTAATACATCTTTTAATCTACCATTTAATAATACCAATGCTTTACTTATAACATCATGTATATTTGTGTCAACCATAATCTTATTTGGACGAAAAAAGTTAGCAAAGTCTTCAATTGTATCTGACATATATTTAAGATTTTTTTGAGCATTTCCTACTTTATCATTTACTATATCTTTGTTTATAGTTGGTTCATCAATTATATCTTCTATAACAGCTAAATTTAGATTGATTCTATTTAGGGGTTGTCTCCACTGATGAGCGATATTTCCAAGCATTTCACCCATTGATGCTAGTTTTGACTGTTTAAAAATCATTTTATCTTTTTCTCTATTTTTTTCAACTTCATCTTTGATTTTTATCTCAAGGTTTTTATTAAGATTTTCTATCTCTTTTTTTAGTCTATTTTGTTTTATTAAAAAGAAAATCATAATAAAAAATGCAAAAATAAAACCAATAGATACTTTCCAAACTAAACTATAATCTATCCCTTTTTCATATTTAATAGCTATATATTTATTAAAAATCGCTTGTTTAGTTTGTGATGGTATATTGTTAACTGCCTTTTGAAAAATATTAAGTAGAGTTAAATCATCATTTCTAATTGCAACTCCTAACTCCCATCTCTCTTTAAATTTCCCTGCAACTTTTAAGTCACTTAAGTGTGTTGTTTGAAACATATATCCAATATCTGCAATACTTCCAATGAAACCAAATAGTTGATTGTTTGTAACTTTTTCTAGTCCATCTATATTATTTTTTACTTCAATAATATTTAGATTTGGGTACTTTAGCTTTAAAAGTTCAGTAAAAGCATAACCTTGAACTATACCAACTTTTTTATTCTTTAACTCTTTAAAATCATCTATAAATGAGAAGTTATTTTTAGTTGCTAAAACAAGTGGAACACTTAAATATGGTGTAGTGAAGTTCATATATTGTTTTCTATTTGGTGTTTCCATCGCCATGGATATGATGTCACATTTTCTTTGTTTGGCAAACTTTAAAGTTTGAGTCCAACTTTTTGTTTTTATAACTTTTATTGGTATATTTAACTCTTTTTCAAATATTTTAAAATAATCACTACTGATACCTATATGATTACCTTTGCTATCAATCTGCTCAAAAGGCATCCAGTCTGGATCTATACACATAGTGATTTGTTTTTTATTTTTTAGGTAAATCTCCTCTTTATTAGTTAAATCTTTTGTTTCCTTTGTCTTTTTATAAATAAATTTATCAAAATCTATTTTATCTTTTGTTAAGCCCATAAGATTATAGACATCATATATTCTTTTTATATTTTGTTTGTTAATTGTACCTACACTTTTGGTATTTAAGTAAGCTAGTTTTTTTAAAGCAATAGCTTCATATATTAAGGCTTCTCTAGTTTTATTTTGGGTGTTGTATTTTTCTAAGATTATATTTATAGTTTCCTCAATATTATCAAAAGCATACTCCCACCCTTTTAAAGATGCATTATTAAAGTTTTCTACTCTTTGTGGATTATTATCTAATTCACTTTGAGATGTAAACAATATATCATCATAAAAATCAAATCCATACTCTTTTGGATCCCATACATCATAAGCGATATTTTGTTTATCTAGTTCATACAGTTCATTAGTACTAAAAACACTTGAAATATCAGCTTTTTTATCTATTAAATCTTGTAATTTAAAGGTTTGTTTTACAACTGTCATATCTTTAATAGATATGTAGTTAGAGTGAAACATTGACTCAAAAGGGGCAGTTTGAATATTATTATCAATAATCATGAGGCGTTTATTTTTAAAATCTCTAACAGATTTAATACCAGATGATTTTAAGCTAACTAAAACATGTGGAGATGATTGCAAAATTGCACTCAATATTACTATATCTGCACCATTTGATTTGTCTAAAACTACACTTGGATAATTCGTTGCATATGTTGATTTACCTATTTGCACATCACGAACTATATCTGTATCAAAAGTAAACTCTTTTATATCTACATCTAGTCCCGCATTTTTATAAAAACCTTTCTCTTTTGCCATGTAAAAACCAGCAAACTCAAACTGATGTTTCCATTGAAGCTGTAAAGATACTTTATCAAGTTTTGTTATCTCATTTGCTATTAAAAAAGTGTTAAGTGAAATAATAAGAATTAAAATTTTTTTTATCATATTAACCTTTCAATACAAACCATATTTCTTCCACTATCTTTTGCTTTATAAAGTGCAGTATCCGCTCTTTTTAATGATGCTTCAATATTTATCTCATCATCACACGAAACTTGAGATACCCCTAAACTTATAGTAAATTTTAAATCTTTGTTATTATCGATTTTTATCTGTAATAACTCTACATCTTTTCTAATCTTTTTAGCAACTGTAAATGCTCCATCTATAGATGTATTAGGAAGAAGTATAACAAACTCTTCCCCTCCATATCTACAAATTATATCACTTCTTCTTTGAAACTTTATTAGTTTATTGGCTAATTCTATAATTACTTTATCTCCAATTTGATGCCCGTAAGTGTCATTTATTTTTTTAAAATTATCTATATCTAAAATTATAACAGAAACATCATTATTATCTCTTGCAGCTAAATCAAGAGTATGTTCTGATATTTTTGTAAAGTATCTACGGTTATATAGTTTTGTCATATGGTCTGTAGATGCTAATATTCTTAACTCCTCTTGAAGTTCTTGCATTTTTAATTGAGTTTTAACTCTTGCAAGTAACTCTTTTGGTTTAAAAGGTTTAGTAACATAGTCTATCCCTCCTATATCATAAGCTTCTTCAATGCTCGATTCATCAGTTTTAGATGTAATAAATATTATTGGTATATCTTTTGTTAATGGATTTGATTTGATTCTTCTACATACTTCAAAACCATCCATTTCAGGCATCACAATATCTAACAAAATAAGATCAATCTTTTCTTTATTTAAAATATCTAAAGCATCCATTCCATTTGTTACGTCCATTATATTATACATATCTAAAAGCTCAACTAAAATATCAAGATTTGTAATAGTATCATCAACTATTAAAATTGTTTTATCTTGCATCTATATTATCTCCAATATATTTTTATATTTTCTATTTTGTATTAACTCTTTAAGATTATCAAAAAGATATTGATCTTCATCACTTAGTTTATATTTAAAAATTTGTTCCATAATTTTATTGCACTCTTTAGAGTTTCTTTTTGAAGCATATTTACTAAGATCATCTAATAAATTATTTTTCAATGTTATATCTAAAACTACATTATTAATATTGGCATTTTCACTTTTTGATAGTTGTTTATTTAGTTCATCTATTACTATATTTAACTCTCTATAAAATTCTGGTAGTAACTCTTTATTTTGAGAATTATCTAGTTTTTCAGATATTTTATATAAAGCCTTTGCTCCAATATTTGCACTTAAACCTTTTATAGTATGTATCGTTCTTTTAAACTCTTCATCATTTAAGATTTCAAGTTTTAAATCTTTATAATTAGTATAGAAATCATTTAAAATTTTAAGATAAAGCTTTTTATTTCCTGCTACATATGATAAACCTAACGCAGTATCAATTTTATCAAACTTTGGTACTACAAAATTGTCATAGATTACTGTACATAACTCTTTTAATTCTGTTTTTTTAGATATATATTTAATCAATACCTCATATAGAGTTGTCACATTAATAGGTTTATTTAAATGTTCATTCATACCTACTGATTTTGTTTCTATTATATCTTCTTTCATTGCATTTGCTGTAAGTGCAATAATCGGAATATCTTTAGAAAAACTTCTTATGATTTTTGTAGCTTCAATTCCTCCCATGATTGGCATCTGAAGATCCATCAAAATTAATTCATATTTATTTTGATTTGCTTTATATTTAGAAATGGCTTCCTCTCCATTTGAAGCTATATCAATGTTTATTTCACAATTTTCCAGAAGACCAACTACTATTTCTTGATTTGTTTCATTATCCTCTACAAGAAGTATATAAGAACCAGCTAGTGTATGTAAAGAATCACGTAAACTGTTTGTATCTTTTTTAACATAACTTTTTAAATCAATATTATTTAAAAAAATACCACCTAAAATATCATTTAAAAGTGAAGGGTTTATAGGTTTTTGTAAAAATAGATCAATACCTACCTCTCGTGCTTGCTTTACAATTGATTCTTGTCTAAATGAGCTAACCATAATAACTGAAAGAGGGCATATATCACATGTTTCTTTTATGAGCTGTGTGGTTTCTATACCATTGATTTTTGGCATATTCCAATCCATCAGTACTAAGTCATAACTTGTATTTGTATCACATATTTTTGTAACAGCTTCATCTCCACTATAAGCATGTTCCACTTTTAGGTCAAACATCTCTAAGGTATTTGTTAGAATATCATGCCATGATTGATTGTCATCAACTACTAAAACTTTTTTATTGCTAAATAGATTAAAAGAGTTTGTGTTCTCATTTTCCTTTAAATCTATTTCAAATATAAACTTACTCCCTTTTTTATATTCACTTTCTACCCAAATCTTCCCATTCATTAACTCTACAAGTTGTTTAGATATAGAAAGACCTAGTCCCGTACCACCATATTTTCTAGTTGTACTTCCATCTGCTTGTGAAAATGATTTAAATAACTTTGCAATCTCTTCTTCTTTTAGACCAATGCCTGTATCAACAATTTCAAATCTAAATCTATCTTTGTGAACTTTCTTTATATAGATACCAACTTCACCATGTTGTGTAAATTTAATAGCATTTCCAATTAAATTTGTAATTATTTGTGATATTCTTAAGCTATCACCATTAAATTTTTTTCCAATAGTTGTATCATAGCTTACTATTAGTTCGAGATTTTTTTCATGTGCTTTAAACTCTATAATATTTATAATATTATCAATAGTTTTAAACATATCAAAATCAATATTTTCTATTTCTAGTTTACCCACTTCTATTTTGGAAATATCTAAAATATCATTTATGATACCTAAAAGTGATTTTGCACTATTGTCTATTTTTTGGATATAGTTTTTTTGTTTATCATTTAGATTTGTTTGTAATGCGAGATGGGACATACCTATTATTCCATTCATTGGAGTTCTTATCTCATGTGACATATTTGCTAAAAATTCTGACTTTGATTTTGTAGCTTCTTGTGCTTTTTTTGTTTGTATCTCAAGCTCTTTAGTTCTTTCTTTAACTTTACTTTCTAAGTTAAGATGTGAATTTTCTAGTTCTTTAACTTTATTATTAAACCAATATGCCAATAATCCAAACTCATCATCTCTTTTATCCTCTTTTAAATAACTGTTTTTTATATTTTTATTAAGTTGTTTTATCATAGATGCAATAGGATAAATAATTGCTCCATTTATAAAAAAATAACCAAATATAGCACTAATTAAAATTAATATTGCAATTGTATAGATTAAATTGTCAAAAATCTTATTACTTTGAGATAGTATAATTTTATTTGGAATTACAATAATCAAACTCCAATGTGTATCAGGTTGAAATATAGAAATAGCAGTTGAGTTTTCATTTAAAATAGGGTCTTTATCTATTTGTATAATATCTATTTTATAATTATTAAGTTTTTTATTTTCGTTATTGTCTTTTATTAAGTATGAAATTCGTTTAGATTCATGTGTGTCTATTTGTTTACTTGATAACTCTAAATCCTGTGCAATTTTTTTATACTTCGCTGATAAATTATTATTTGAATTTTTTAATATCTGCTTGTATAGCTTATTATAACTAGGTGTTGTTTCTAAAAGTTTATCAAGTGTAATATAGTCATTATCAAGTTTTGTAATTTTATTATTTGGGTATGATAAAAACTTATGATTTCTATCTAAAATAAATCCATATCCTCCTAATTCATTAAGATTATCACTTAAGAATTTTTGTAAACCATTTAGCATTATATCAATAGTAGATACACCAATAAACTTATTATCTTTATATATTGGTGCAGTTACAGTTACCATAGGTTCAAACGAGTATGGGTCTATATATGACTTTGACCAGTAAACTTTACCATTTTTATAGTATTTTGCTGGTGTGTACCACTCTTCATTGTGATAGCCATTACCGTTTGGATTATTATAATCATCAAAAAAGTTTAGTTTATTATTTTTATCTCTTCCAAAAAAATAACTAGATCTTTTTTTCTTAGAATCTAATACATAAGGTTCAGGCCATATACCACCACCTGCGATAAAATTTTCATAACCTTGTAGGTTTATTAGTTTTTTTAGTACTTCTTTATTTCTTTTATGGTTATTATCCATAGTGGAACCAAGATTTGCTAAAGTTTGTGCTAAAGTTTGCATTCTATTTAATTGTTGTTCAAGTTGAGAGTTGATTTTTTTTGCTGTTATTATCGTAATACCAACTGCACCTTTTTCTAGCTCTTGTTTATTAAATATTGAAAATACAATATATATAACAGCAATCAATAGTATTGAAAAAGCTAGTAGCCAAAGGGTTAATCTAGATTGTATTTTGTTTTTATATTTAATATTTTTTTTCATATAAAATTATACCAAATCATTATATGTCAAATATGACATTTTGCTTTGGACTATTAAAAGTTAATTATAAAAGTGGTTTTCCCTTTATTGGAAGTTACGTTTAATTTTCCGTTCATGCTTGTTTCTATAAGTGTTTTAGCCATGTATAAACCGATTCCTGTACCTTGTGTTTTAAATTTTGTTGTAAAATATGGGTCAAAAATATAGTTTATATTTTCTTTAGATATTCCACCATCATTATCACATATTGAGATTGATATATTATCATTTTCTTTTTTTGTCACTATATTAATATTTTTTTCTTTTTGATTTGTTAATTCAAAGTTATCAATTGCATTGTTTAAAATTACTAAAAGTATCTGTACAAATTCATTTTCAAAACCATAAAAATTAATCTCTTTATCAATTTTTAAATCTATTGTTATATTTGATGTTCTGCTTTGAAGTAAGTTTAGTGCTTTATTTATAGTTTCGTAAATATTAAATTTATTTTTACTTTTGTTTGGACTAAAAAAGTTTGAAAAATCATCTATTGTTTGAGACATATATTGTATGTTTTTTTTACTATTATCAATCCTTTTATTTATAATAGGATTATCTATTTTATCATCTTTGATTATCTCTTCAATCACCTCTAAGCTTAAGTTTATTCTATTTATTGGTTGTCTCCACTGGTGGGCAATATTACTTATCATCTCACCCATACTTGCATGTCTTGACTGTTTTTCTAAAATATTATCTTTTATCGCAATTTGCTGTTTTTGTATATTGTATCTGTATGCTAATGCAATAGAAAGAAGTGTTAGTTCCATAAATGCACCAATAAGTGGTGAGTATGATGTGAAAACATTTACGGGTAATACACCTATGTTTCTAAAATGGATTATAAATATACCAATAAGTAGTATCCCCCAAGCTAATGCAAAAAATTTAGCATTTGGATTTTTTGATACAAAATGGGAATATATACTTGATGGTAAAATAATCAAAATAGATATTAAAGATACCAAACTTGTCAACATAGATGATATGTGATAACCTAAAAATATTATTGAAAAAGTCATTACAACATTTATCCAAAATAACCCCATTAATAGTTTATATAATTTAGGTGATTGTTTTTTTATATTTAAAAACTCTATTGTAAATATTACTGCAAGTGAAGAACCAATAGACATCAATACAACAATAGCAAAAGAGTTTATAAAAGGTACAGTTGGCCAAATATAAGCTGCAGATATACCATTTAATGATAGTGTAAAAAATAGATAATCAATATGAAAAAGTAGATAGTAAAGATAACTTTTATCTTTAATCATTAAGTATAAAATAAAATTATAAATAAGCATAATAAAAATTGCACCAAAATAGAAGCTAAGAATAATTGACTTCTCTAAAGAATAATTTTCAAACTCTTTATATGACTTTATATTTAATTCAATATTCATACTACCTTGAGTTTGAATTTTATAAAAGAATACTTTTGACTCATTTGGTTTTAACGATACTACAAATGTAGGGTCAGGTAAACTACCATCATTTTTATACTCTCTTAAATCACCAAATTGCCGTTTTAATGTTAGATGGTTATTTTTAAGTTGGAATATATCAATATAATCTAATAGGTTGTATGGTATTACAAGTGCATTTTTAGTTGTTTCATTTGATAAGTTTTTTATATCAATTTTAAGCCAATATATTGACTTCGTAAATCCAAAGTTTGATTTTTTAGAATCATAAAGTGAAAATTTTTCTTTTGATATATCAATACTTTTAGTTATATCTTTTTGTTCAAAATATTTAATACTACTTTTTACATCATTATTAGTTTGTGAAAAAAGTGATGTAATAAAAAAAATAGATAATAAAATATATTTTATCATATCCCTATATCTTAACCTGTAAAGGGATAGTTATCTTAAACTCTGCGCCTTTATATTTTTTCCCATGATAGAAATAGTTAATATTTTGAGTATCTAAAGTACCTTTGGGATTATTTACTATTGAATTATAACACATATGTAACCCTAGTCCTGTACCTTGTGCTTGGTGTTTAGTTGTAAAGTATGGTTCAAATATTTTATGAATAATTGACTCATCTATACCACCAGCGTTATCTTTTATTATGATTATAACATTATTTTTTATTATTTCTTGGCTTATGAATATATATCTTTCATTTTCTTTATTATTTTCAACTAAAGCTTCTTTTGCATTATTAAAAATATGTATTAAGCACTCAATTAAATTGTTTGGATACCCTTTTATATTTATATCCTCTTTACAATCTAGTATCATGTTTATATTATATTTAATAATATCAGAGTTTATTAACTGTAAAAACTTATTGTTTTGCTCTTTTAGATTAAAATCAATAATATCTAAATCACCTTTAATATAATCTCTAAACTCATCTATTGTTTTTGATAAGTATTGGGAATTTTTATTTATTGCTTCACATGATTCTTTAAATATTTCATCTGTTAACATGTCATACTCTTTTTGAATTTGCATACCAGAAGAAGCCGTTGATATAACAGATAATGGCTGTCTCCATTGATGAGCAATATTACCTATCATCTCACCCATTGATGCTAATTTTGTTTGTTCATGTATCAAAGCATCTTTTTTTCTATTTTTTTGAACCTCTTCTTTTATTTTTACTTCTAATGTTTTATTTATATCTTTTAAATCTTTTGTTTTTGCCTCAACCTCTTTTTTAAGTTTAAAATTTAATTTTTTTAAAGTAAAACGATTGTAAAGCATTGCTAATATTATAAAGAGTATCACAATTAAAACTTGCCAAAGTAGAGTATAGTCTGTAAACTTTTCCTTAACAACTGGGTTTACCCATTTATTATATATATTATCATGCTGTTGTTTTGTAATAGTATCAAGTGATTTATTTA
>JAYEPG010000231.1:0-20618 GCA_034723795.1 Campylobacterota bacterium | reverse complement strand
TTTAGTAAAGTTATAAAATAAAAAAGAGGAAAAATGAAAACAAAAGATATAAAAACAGTTTTAATAGTAGATGATGACCAAATTATATTAGATATGTTAGAGGATAAGTTAAATAATAAAATTAAAAATATAAATATTTTAAAAGCATTAACATATAAAGATGGTATGAAACATATCTTAACAAAAGATTTAACTATTAGCGTTGCAATATTAGATTTAAATCTACCAGATGTAGAAGATGGTGCCCTTGTAGAGTTTGCAATGAAAAAAGATATTCCTACTATTGTTTTAACTGGAATTATGGATGAACAATTAAAACAAACTTTACTAAATAATAATATCTCAGATTATATTATAAAAGGTGGAAAAAAAGGGATAAATCATGCTGTTAACAGTGTAGATAGGGTTCTTAAAAACTATGATATAAATATACTTGTAGTTGATGATTCACCTATACAACTATCAATGGCTGTCTCTATATTAGAAAAAATGAAGTTTAATGTTACTACAGCTATGAATGGTTTAGAAGCTTATGGTATTTTACATAACAGTGGAATAAAATTTTCACTTGTATTAACAGACTTTAATATGCCAAAAATGGATGGTATGGACTTAACTTTAAAAATAAGAGAAGAGTGCGATAAAGATGAGTTAGGTGTAATTGTATTAAGTGCAAATGAAACACCAGAAATATCTTCTCAGTTTATAAGTATAGGTGCAAATGATTTTATAAATAAGCCTTATTCACAGATTGAAGTACTTACTAGAATTAACTCAAATTTAGAGCTTTTAGAACTATTTCAAAAAACAAAAGATATGGCAAATAAAGATTTTATGACAGGTGCTTATAATAGAAGATTCTTTTTTGATAGTGGTGAAGCAATTTTTGAAAAAGCTACACGATTAAAAAAAGATTTAGTAGTTGCTATGTTTGATATAGATAAATTTAAAAATATAAATGATACTTACGGTCACGATGTTGGGGATGTTGCGATTTGTGAAGTTGCAGATATATTAAATGAGAACTTACGTGAATCAGACTTGATGGCTAGATTTGGTGGAGAAGAGTTTTGTGTATTATTGGAAAATATATCTCTAGAAGATGTGGAGATACTTTTTGAAAAGATAAGAGCAGTATTTGAAAATAATGTTATAGAAACAAATGGCTTAGAGATAAAATTTACAACATCAATAGGTATATGCTATGGTTTAGAAAATAGCTTGGAAGATATGATCAAAAAGTCTGATGAGGGATTGTATTATTGTAAAAACAATGGTAGAAATCAAATAGCAATAAATAAATAAGAAGTTTAATTGTATTAAGGATATAATCCAACTATGATAAATGAACATATAGAATTAGGTGTGATAAACACTTTAAAAGTAAACAGAGATACTGAACCAGGATTATATTTAGAAGCAGGAGATGAAGAGGTTATACTTCTTCCAAATGCTTATGTAACTGATGAGATGTGTATAGATGATGAACTAGATGTTTTCGTGTATAGAGATAGCGAAGATAGACTGGTTTGTACAACGGAACAACCTTATGGGATGAAAGATCAATTTATCATCTCTAAAGTAGTAGATACTATGAAGTTTGGTGCATTTGTAGATTGGGGATTGCCTAAAGATCTTTTTGTACCTAGAAATAAACAAAAAACTCCTTTTGAAGTAGGGGATACAAGAATTGTAAGAATTGTTGAAGATGTAGAAACAAATAGACTTATTGGAGTTGAGAAAGTTACATCATTTTTAACAAAAGATACTGCAGGTTTAGAGATAAATCAAGAAGTAAGACTACTTATATTTGCAAAAACACCACTTGGTTTTAAAGTTATTGTAAATAATATGTATGAGGGACTTATCTATGCTAATGAGATTTTTACTAAACTTGAAATTAGTAATGATATAGTTGGATATATTAAAAATATAAGAGAAGATGGTAAACTTGATATTTCACTTCAACCAGTTGGTAAAGAAGCTGCTGGTGATGTAAATACTCAAAAGATAGTTAAGTTATTAACTCAAAATGAAAACTATCTACCATACAACTATAAAACAGATGTAAATGTTATAAAAAAAGTATTTGGAATAAGTAAAAAAGCTTATAAAAGAACTTTAACATCTCTTATTGATTCAAAAACAATAGAGTTAGATGAAGAGGGTATGAAACTACTAAAGGTTTAAATAAAAAGTGAAAAGAGCTGTAGTCCTTTTAGAGGTTATTTTTAGCATTGTTCTTTTCTCTATAATTGCTTCGTATAGTGTGAATATACTACTTTCATTAAACAAAAAGAAAAACTTAACAACATTTCAAACACACAATAATATCAAACTAGAAACAACAAGATTATTTTTAATAAAAAACAATAACTTTGCAGATATAAAATATGAAAATTCAGTTTTATATTTCAAAAATAATATTTTATTAGATAATATCTCATCATATAATTTAAATATTTTAAATAAAATAGCTACAATAGATATTTGTATTTATGATAATACGATTTGTCAAAAGTGGAAGATAAAAAGTTTATGAAAACAAAACCAGCTTATGCACTTTTAATTACAATGTTTTTAGTTATATTATTTGGTATATTTAGCTTTTCAATAGTTCAAAACAATACCTTTAGTACAAATCTAAACAATCTAAAATACCTACATCTTCAATCTAAAATATATATGGATAATATAGTTCTATTTATAAAAAACTCAACTCCCGAAGAGATATCAAACTTTGAACTAAATGACAATAGATTTGAAACAAAAATTATTAAAAATACAGATGAAAATAATATAACGAAATATCACATATCTATACAAACTATTGATGATACACCAGTTAGATTAAATCAAAGTATTATTAAGCCATAAGATAGAACTATTTATATATAATATAATTAATATACATATAAAGGAATATTATGCAGAGTATTGGAATAGGTGAGATACAAAAAAATACTTCTATATTTACAAATTTAACAGAAGTTATTCAAATAGTTGATAAACGAAAAAAACAACTTTTAGCTATGGTTTACCCTGTAAGAAATCAAAGCATAATTGGTAACCTAGCAGGTAAATATAAAGATAGAGTTGAACCAACTTCTTTAACTATTGAAGAGATTAAAGAACAATCAATGATGGAGGCAATGGGAGATAAATATGGTTTATCTACTTGATACAAATATTATAATAAGATTTTTAATTGGTGATAATGAGAAGTTTCTAGCAAAAAGTATTGAGTATTTTAAAGATATTGAAACATCGAAATTACAAGTGGAAATTTTAGATGGTGTTTTAATGGAAGCTTTTTTTGTACTTACAAAGTTTTACAAACTACCAAAAAATGAAGTTATACCTGATTTAAAAAGAATTCTTTCTCTTGATGGTGTTGTAAATAATAACAAAATAATTTTACATGAAGCTTTAACAATTGTAGAAGCAAAAAATATTGATTTTGTTGATGCTTTAATATGTGCAAAAAGTACTCTTCAAGGGTATGGAAAGTTAAGTTTTGATAATGATGTAAAAAAGTGTTAATATAGCATTGTAGCCGAAAATAAATATTTAAAAAAGGTAAAAATATGGATAGATTATACGCTCCTTGGAGAACTGAATATATTGTAAATAATAGTAAAAAAATTGATGGATGTGTATTTTGTCATATAGTTAATAATAACTCATTAGAAGATGATGAAGAGTTGGGTGTATTACATAGAGAGAAAGATTTTTTTATAGTGATGAATAAGTATCCTTATTCACCAGGTCATTTTATGATAATACCAAATCTACATACTGCAAATTTAGAAGATTTAGATGGTGAAGTTTTTGCAAAAATGTCACAGTATTCTCAAAAAGGTGTTAAGATGTTAAAAGAGGTATTAGGTGCAAAGGGTGTAAATATAGGGATGAATTTAGGAAAAGCAGGTGGTGCTGGTATAGAAGAGCATATTCATATGCATTTAGTTCCTAGATGGGTAGGGGATACTAACTTTATAACAACAATTGGTGATACTAGAATATATAGTACTGATGCAAATAAAATTTATAAAAAACTAAAAGAGTCTTGTGCAAATTATTTTAGATAACCATACTTTTACTTTAATCCATAGAACAAATAAAAAAATCAAAAGGATAAGTTTAGCAATTGAAAACAAAGATGAGATAATTGTAAAAACACCTTTAAAGTTTAAAGCTCATATGTTAAAAGAGATTGTTTATGAGTATGAAGATTGGATTTTAAACTCAATTCAAAAAGTACCATCAAAAAATCAATTTGATTTTGTCACAGGTGGTAAAATCCCATATATGGGCATACAGTACCCAATGATTCTTAAACAAAATGTAGAAGTAAAGAAAGTGAAGTTTACTTTTAATGAGGAACATTTTGTAGTAGAATACAATAACCCTTCGCAAACTTATGATGAATTTATTGAGGGACTTAAAACTTTTTATAAGCATAATGCTATAAAAGTTATCGATCCTATTTTTGATGAGTGGACACATATAACACAACTGTTTCCAAATAAAATAGGCTATAGATTTGCAAAAGGAAGATGGGGAAGTTGTAGTTATGAAAATAATATATCTATAAACTATAAACTTTTACAATTTGATAAAAGATGTATAGAGTATGTAGTTTTGCATGAGCTGTGTCATATAGTTGAAAAAAACCATTCTAAGAAATTTTGGAATTTGGTTAGTTCTTATATGAGTGATTATAAGCAAGTGGAAAAAGAGTTAAAAAGTAAATTATTTTAAGACTAAATCTATTTTCTTAACTCTTCTCTAGATAGTATTGATGTATCGATAATACTTTGTAGTTTTTTTTCTAGTTCCAAAGTTTTACTTTGGAATTCATACAGAAAGTTAATTTAACTTAAGTATACACATCCCAAGCAAAGCATGGGAGCGAGAAAAATAAGAAATGCTTAAAATTTCTTTAAATTAATTTGGGAATATTTTGTATCTTGACATTTGAAAATATATTTGTTATAATTCATCTACAAAACATGGTGTTTCACTGTTTTGAGATGTGGTTATCTTAAAAATATATAGTCGACACTTAAAAAGGGGTTAGGATTTTTCCTAGCCCCTTTTTTTATAGATGGGTGGTATCTGAGAGTAGGCTTTGGGGAGTGTTGTCTATTGGGAAACACCATGATTGTAAAACTAGCAATATTGCTACTAATCTGTTTGGTTCTTGCAACTAAATTATATTAGGTATTAAAAGATGGAAACTAAACCACTCCATCTTTTTTTATTGCTAAACTAAATACTTATAAATAAATCTTAAAATCTATTTTCTAGTTCCAAAGTTTTACTTTGGAATTCATACACAAAGTTAATTCAACTTAAGTATACACATCCCAAGCAAAGCATGGGAGCGAGAAATATAGTTGAAAAAAACCATTCTAAGAAATTTTGGAATTTGGTTAGTTCTTATATGAGTGATTATAAGCAAGTGGAAAAAGAGTTAAAAAGTAAATTATTTTAAGACTAAATCTATTTTCTTAACTCTTCTCTAGATAGTATTGATGTATCGATAATACTTTGTAGTTTCTTTTCAAAAGCAACTTGCTCTTGAGTTTTTTGAAGGTATGCAAGAAGTAATTCTTCTGTAGATAGGTTTTTATCTGTTGTTAAAAACTTTTTTAAACCCTCTTCAAGTTTATTGTCTGCATCTTCACCAATGTCTATAGTATATGCAGAATGGTTTATATGAAATGTTATACTTTTCAAATCTTACCATCTTTTTGTAACATATTTTTTATCATCAATGTTACATCTTGATTATTTCTAGTAAAAAGATCGTTCTGGTTTTTTAAGTCACTAAGTTCTGCTTTCAATTTTTCATTCTCTTTTACAAGAGCTTGAAAATCACGTGACATATCATCCAGTTTATTTATAAGTTGATCTAAAATATTCATATCTTATTTTAACAAATAAAATTATTGTTTTTGCTGAAATTATAGTTTTCTATTAAAACTGTAACTATCCACAAACCTAAAGGATATAAGATTTTCTAAAATAGCAACAAGCACTATAAAGTTTATAAAGGAGCTTCCTCCATAACTAAATAAAGGTAAAGGGAGACCTACAACTGGTGCGAATCCTATAACCATAAGTATATTTATACTCATATTTAAAAAGAGCAAAAGTGCTAGACCACTTGCAAATACACTAATCATATAATCTTTTTTAAAATGATTATGTAAAAATAAAAGATGAATAATAAGCAAAATATATAAAAATATAAGTCCAATAGAACCTATAAAACCATATCTCTCTACAAATGAAGCAAATATAAAATCACTTGTAGCAATAGGTAAAAACTTTAGTTGTGTTTGTGTTGCTTTATCTTTACTTTTTCCTGTAATTCCACCTGAGCCTATTGTTATCATTGATTGTTTTATATGATAACTAGGCTCTTCACTAATAAAATCATGTATACGTTTTTTTTGATAATCTTTTATAAGATATGTATATATTAAAGGTGAACTAATGGCTAAAATCAAAGCTAAACTTGCTAATATCTTCCAGTTTATCCCTATAAGAAATAGTACACCATATCCTACAAGAAGTAAAACTAAAGCTGTTCCTAAGTCAGGTTCTTTTGCAATTAAAATAAATGGCAACAAAATATAGAATGAAAAATATAAAAAATCTTTAAAGTTATATCCATCTTTAGGAGGTGGTTTATTGTGTATTAAATAACCCAACATTAATAAAAAAGCAGGTTTAAATAGTTCTGATGGTTGGATTGTCATAGATGTACCTGGTACTTCTAACCATCTAGTAGCACCTAGTTTTGTGATACCAAAAAACTCTACACACAAAAGTAAAAATATACCAAACCAATAAACTATTGGTATAAGTTGAAGTAGTTTTCTAAATGGAATAATAAATACAAATATAAAAGCAAGTGCAGATAAGCTGAAGTAAATTAATTGTTTATGTGCTAATATTACGTTTATTTCACTAATTAAGTAGTGTGATAAAAACACTAAAGGTAATATTAATAAAATTAATTCAAAATTAAAATGTGAAATTATCCGTTTGTCAAAGAAGTATACCATAAGGAATAGTAACCAAATATGAATGAAAAAGAGTTTATAGCAAATGAAGAGATAAGACTGGATATGTTTTTATCTAAACAATTAGATGAAACAAGAAATCAAATAGATCATCTAATTAAAAAAGGGTTTGTGACAGTTGAAAATAAAAAGAAAGCCAAAAGTGGATTAAAGCTACAAAATGGACAAAAAGTAACTGTACAACTACCGCAAGTTGACAAAAAAGAAGCTTTGGATGTTGGTTTTGATGTTGATATAGTATTTGAGGATGAGTATTTTATGGTTTTAAATAAACCATCAGGTGTAATTGTTCATGGAGCAGCTAGTGTAAAAGAAGCTACATTGGTTGATTGGTTAAAAAAACAAAATATATCTTTATCAACAATAAGTGGGGAAGAACGTCACGGTATTGTACATAGACTTGATAAAGGTACAAGTGGATTAATGGTTATAGCAAAAACTAATGATGCTCATGTTAAATTGTCATCACAACTTGAAGATAAAACAATGGGACGATACTATCTTGCTCTTACAGATTTACCTTTAAAAAATGATATAACAATAACTCAACCAATAGGTCGAAATCCAAACAATAGGTTAAAAATGGGAATTGTACCTCATGGAAAATCTGCAAAAACAGCTTTTGTAAAATTGGAATTAAGTAAAAATGAAAAATTTGAATTAATAGCAGCAAAACTTTTTACAGGAAGAACACATCAAATTAGAGTACATCTTGAAACAATACAAAGACATATATTAGGTGATAGTTTATATGGTTTTAAGGGCAATACCGATAAAATCAAAAGAGTTTATTTACATGCATATTGTTTATATCTTAAGCACCCAATTACAGGTGAAGATATAAAATTTGATGTAAAATTACCAGAAGATATGAAGAATTTTTATAAAGATAATTTTAATGGGGATGATTACAATGAAGAGATTGACAACGAGCTTATTACTTCTAAGTTCGATAATAATATTTAGTGGGTGTGAACAAAACTTAGATATAGCGCAAAAGCCAAAGATAGATTTAAACCTTCCAGTTGTTGATTTTGCTTCGATTAAATCTATCTCTGATATTGACACAATAGCATTAGAGTGGAAAAGTATAACATCATCAGATGTAAAAGGTTACCATGTTTATAGATCAAATATGCAACTTGATGGTACAAAGTTTAAAAGAATAGCAACTTTAAAAAACAAATATATTACTCACTATTTAGATAAAGATTTGGAGTCAAATAGTAAGTACTCTTATACTGTATCTATGGTGAATTCACATGGAATTGAGTCTGCACCTAGTGAATCTGTTATTATATCAACATTACCAAATTTTGAATCTGTTAGCTTGATACAAAGTATTGGGAATTTACCAAGACAAATAAAAGTGCTATGGAGACCTCATAGTAGTGCTGCTGTTTCAAAATATATTATTGAAAAAACATCTCCTGTTACAAGTAAATGGAGTAAACTATCAGAAATCGACCATAGATATAATATAGAATATATTGATGATGATTTAGGTGACAATGAAACATATTCTTATAGAATAAGAGCTGTAAGATTTGATGATATAGTTTCAAATCCAAGTGATATAACAACAGCTACAACTAAACCTTTACCAAATCAGATTGATGGTTTTACATGTACAAGAGATCTTCCTAGAAATATTCAAATATCATGGGGACAATCATCTACAAAAGATGTTGTTTACTATAATATATACAGATCGTTAAGTTTTGATGGTAGTTTTAGTAAAATTGCACAAGCACCTGTAGCACATAATAGATTTGATAATAATATCGCAGAAGATGGTAAAGTTTATTTTTATAAAATTACAACAGTTGATAAAGATAATTTAGAGAGTAAAATAGAAGAGGTGTCTGCGGTGATGGGTTCAACTTTAAGTAAACCAAAAATGCCAAAAGTAACTTTAGCACAAATACAAGGTAATAAAATAATACTTAACTGGGAAAACTCTGATGATAGAGCCATCTCTTATAATATTTTTAAAAGTGAAAAAAGTGGTTGGAACTCTAAAGATGAAAGAGTTATACCAAATATAGAAGGATTGAGATTTGAAGATCCAAATGTAACTAGAGGTATTGAATACAGTTATCGTATTCAAGCTGTAGATAAACATGGATTGTTATCTAAAAAAACTGAAGAGTTATCTTCAAAATTACCAAAATTAATAAATCAAGAGAGTAAATAACTAGATGCCTCATATTTTATTAGAAAAGCATAGCGATATAGTAGTTGGTGGAAAAAGTGATTTAAAAACAAGTTTTGATTTTATTGCTAAGTCTAAGTATGATTATAAAATAGGTACAACTATTGAAGGTAAAGAGTTTTTATTAACAAAGGTTGATAAAAATGGTAATGATTTAATTAAACTAGATACAGCTACAAGACTGACTCCTGTAAGTTTGATGAAAGATGCTTTAAATGATTATGGTGTTGTTTCAAACTCTAAACTTTTATTTTCAAATACAAACTCTATTTATCAAAAAATGGAACCACAACAAAGTTATCTAAAAAACATAGGTTACTTTGAAAGTGAATTTAAAACTGACAAAGAGATATGGGTAGAGGTTGGTTTTGGTAGTGGAACACATCTGTTACACCAAGCACAAGAAAATCCAGATAAGCTTATTATTGGGTTAGAGATACATACACCATCAATAGAGCAGGTTTTAAAACAATTAAGACTACAAAATATTGATAATGTTTTAGTTATCAATTATGATGCAAGATTATTTTTAGAGTTTTTAAAATCAAATAGTGTAGGTAGAATATTTGTACATTTTCCTGTACCTTGGGATAAAAAACCTCATAGAAGAGTTATGAGTGTTGAGTTTATACAAGAGAGTTTAAGAGTTTTAAAAATAACAGGAACTTTAGAGTTAAGAACTGATAGTCCAAACTATTTTGAATACTCAAGTGGTCTTTTAGATAGTTTTAAAGATTATCCATCAACAATTGAAAAAAACAAAGATTTAGCAGTTACAAGTAAATATGAAGCAAGATGGAAAAGACAAGAAAAAGATATTTGGGATGTGACTATTACATCTACACAAAACTCATCAGAAGATATGCTTGAAGATGATTTTTCTTTTACCGATATATGTGATACAGAAATTTTAAAAACAAGGTTATTAGACGTACCTACAGTAAAAAAAGATTTTTTAGTGCATTTTGTAAATGTTTATACTATTGAATCAGGAATTGAAAATGGCTTATTAATTAAAGTTACTTTTGGTAGTTTTAATCGACCTGTAACAAAATATATTATTATCCAAAATAACAAAGCTAGATATTTTCAAGGTGACCCTATAAAAACAAAAACTAATTTATTGGCACATAAAATTATATTAGAGAATCTAAAGTGATATTAGCAAAAAATATAACATTAAGCTATGATAATAAAAGAAATATTATAGAAAATGGGAATTTTCATATAAAAGAGAAAGATTTTATATTTATTACTGGTTCAAGTGGTAGTGGAAAATCAACACTTTTAAAGTCTCTTTATGGAGCATTACAAATTAAAAAAGGTGAACTATTTGTAAATAAAGTAGATTTATCAAAGAAAAATAATAAAAAGCTTTTAGGACTTAGAAAAAACCTAGGTATAGTTTTTCAAGATTATAAACTAATACAAGAGTATACAATAGAACAAAATATCATGCTCCCTTTAGAGTTACATAACTATGATGCAAAAGTTTCAGCAAATCAAGTTAAAAACTTACTAAAGCATGTACAACTAAGCCATAGAGTTGGAGCCTATCCAGCAGAACTAAGTGGTGGAGAACAACAAAGAGTTGCAATGGCAAGAGCCTTAGCACATAACCCAAGCCTTATTTTAGCAGATGAGCCAACAGGAAACCTTGATGAGTACTCTGCAAATGTTATTTGGAAACTACTAAAAGATGCAAACCAACATCTTGGTATCACAGTAGTTGTGGTAACACATACTATACCAAATGATTTTGGTATAAACTATAGACGATTTAATATTGATGATGGAGTTGTATATGAAGCATCTTAAGTCTTTTTTCTCTTTTACTATACCTTTAATAATAATGCTTATAACATTTAGTATATATCTACTTGTAAATAAAGTTGTAGATAACTATAAAGATAATATTACAAATGATTACTCAATAATGGTTATTGCAAACACACCTATGGCTACTTTAGATTATATCTCTGGAATTAAAGTAAAAGAGATAAAAATACTTGAAAAAGAAAAAATAATAAAAGATGTAAAAAAGAATCTATCTGAATCATCTTTAAAATTGTTAAAAAATAAACTTCCACACTTTTATCAAGTATACTTAGAAGAATTTCCAACAACATTTAAACTAGAACAGATTAGAAAAGAGTTGTTAACAATATCAAATGTTAAAAGGGTAGAGACATTTTCAAATGATCATAATAAAATATATTCACTTTTAATACTTATTCAAGATATAATAATTGTATTGTTCGCAATAGTTTTATTATTATCTATTTTCCTTTTATCTCAACAAATTAAAATTTGGTTTTTTGAACAAAGTGAAAGAATATCTATTATTCAACTTCATGGTGGGTCACTACTATATAGTTCAAAACCAATCATAAAAGTTATGATATTAAGTACACTTTTTTCAATAATATTTGTAAGTTTATTCCTATTTTTTACAATAGATAATATAGCTGGGATAATAAGACCAGAGCTTTTAGCACTTTTACCAAATATGAAAGATTTAAGTTTAGAGATAGTTCAGATAGTTGTTTTAGCATGTATAATACCATTGATTACATTCTTTGGTTTATTAGTACAACATAAATTGAAGTAACAGGGAGTCTAAAGTGATATTAGCAAAAAATATAACATTAAGCTATGATAATAAAAGAAATATTATAGAAAATGGGAATTTTCATATAAAAGAGAAAGATTTTATATTTATTACTGGTTCAAGTGGTAGTGGAAAATCAACACTTTTAAAGTCTCTTTATGGAGCATTACAAATTAAAAAAGGTGAACTATTTGTAAATAAAGTAGATTTATCAAAGAAAAATAATAAAAAGCTTTTAGGACTTAGAAAAAACCTAGGTATAGTTTTTCAAGATTATAAACTAATACAAGAGTATACAATAGAACAAAATATCATGCTCCCTTTAGAGTTACATAACTATGATGCAAAAGTTTCAGCAAATCAAGTTAAAAACTTACTAAAGCATGTACAACTAAGCCATAGAGTTGGAGCCTATCCAGCAGAACTAAGTGGTGGAGAACAACAAAGAGTTGCAATGGCAAGAGCCTTAGCACATAACCCAAGCCTTATTTTAGCAGATGAGCCAACAGGAAACCTTGATGAGTACTCTGCAAATGTTATTTGGAAACTACTAAAAGATGCAAACCAACATCTTGGTATCACAGTAGTTGTGGTAACACATACTATACCAAATGATTTTGGTATAAACTATAGACGATTTAATATTGATGATGGAGTTGTATATGAAGCATCTTAAGTCTTTTTTCTCTTTTACTATACCTTTAATAATAATGCTTATAACATTTAGTATATATCTACTTGTAAATAAAGTTGTAGATAACTATAAAGATAATATTACAAATGATTACTCAATAATGGTTATTGCAAACACACCTATGGCTACTTTAGATTATATCTCTGGAATTAAAGTAAAAGAGATAAAAATACTTGAAAAAGAAAAAATAATAAAAGATGTAAAAAAGAATCTATCTGAATCATCTTTAAAATTGTTAAAAAATAAACTTCCACACTTTTATCAAGTATACTTAGAAGAATTTCCAACAACATTTAAACTAGAACAGATTAGAAAAGAGTTGTTAACAATATCAAATGTTAAAAGGGTAGAGACATTTTCAAATGATCATAATAAAATATATTCACTTTTAATACTTATTCAAGATATAATAATTGTATTGTTCGCAATAGTTTTATTATTATCTATTTTCCTTTTATCTCAACAAATTAAAATTTGGTTTTTTGAACAAAGTGAAAGAATATCTATTATTCAACTTCATGGTGGGTCACTACTATATAGTTCAAAACCAATCATAAAAGTTATGATATTAAGTACACTTTTTTCAATAATATTTGTAAGTTTATTCCTATTTTTTACAATAGATAATATAGCTGGGATAATAAGACCAGAGCTTTTAGCACTTTTACCAAATATGAAAGATTTAAGTTTAGAGATAGTTCAGATAGTTGTTTTAGCATGTATAATACCATTGATTACATTCTTTGGTTTATTAGTACAACATAAGTTGAAGTAATGTTTAGATTAATTATTTTAATAAACCTAGTAGTATCAACACTAGTTGCCTCTGTTTTAGATATTAATACTAAAATAAGTAGTAATAAAAAGTTATATAAAAGTGTATCAAAAGATAAAAAAACACTTGATAAAGATATTGAATCATTAATTAAAAAGATAAATGAAGAGGAAAATAATTATAAAAAAATAGTAACTGTTTTAGAGGTGACTAACAATAAGTTATTTTTAAATAAGTTAAAACTTTCTAATGCAAATCAAAGATTAATTAAACTAAAAAAAGAATCAATTGCTCTAAAAGCAAAAAAAGAAGAGATTGAGAAAAAAGTTGTTGATTATACTATAGAAAAGTATGCTATGAGTATGGGTATTAAACTTGCAAATAAGGAATCTTTATCAAATATAATTGATAAAGAGGTTTATACATTGATTTTTCAAAATGCAAAAGATGAAGTTTTTGAGTTAAATATTGATTATTTAAAAATCAATAAAGCTACAAGAGAAAATCAAGACAAAATGAAAAAAACTGATAAGTTTATTGTTGACCAAGAGGCGATAAAACAAAGATATAAGCAAAAAGAAAAAGAGCAAGAGAAAGTTTTAAATTCACTTAAATCTAAACATAAAGCTTATCAAAAACATTTAAAAACTATTATCAAAAAACAAAATAAAGTTACAGATTTACTTGGAAGTTTAAATATTCTAAAAAAGAAAGAGATTGCACGTGAGAAAAAAAGAATCAAAGCTGCTAAAGAGTTGTTGAGAAAAAAAGAGTTAGCTAAAAAAAGAAAACAAGCATTATTGGATAAAAAAAATAAACAAGTTAAGAAAATAAAATATAAAGATAAAATAAAATTTGACGATGATGTTGATATAGAGGTTAGAAAAATAGGTTCATCTGCAAAAGGTATAAAAATATCTAAATATCGTGGTAAAAAAACAATAGCACCTTTAAAGTCATATACTATTACTAAAAAATTTGGTAAGTATTATGATAAAGTTTATAAGATGAAATTGTTTAATGAATCAGTAACTTTAAAAGCTAAAAAGAAAAACTCTAAAGTATTTAGTGTATTTAAAGGTAAAGTTGTTTATGCAAAGAGAAACTCAGGTTTATTGGAAAATGTTGTAATTGTAAAACATAGTGGAAGTTTACATACAATTTATTCTCATCTAGATAAAATTTCTCCAACATTAAAAGTTGGAAAATGGATACCAAAAGGTTATGTTGTAGGAAGAGTAAACGATAAGTTATTATTTCAAGCAACAAAAGATAGTAAATATATAGACCCTACAAGGTTATTTAAATAAAGGAAAAGAATGAGAGCATTGGCATTATTTAGTGGTGGACTTGATTCTGTATTAGCGATGAAAATAGTTGCAGATCAAGATATTGAGGTGATTGCTATAAATATTAATATCGGTTTTGGTTCAACAGTTGATAGAACGGAGCATATGCAAAATATGTGTGATCAAATAGGGGTAAAGTTAGAGATTTTAGATTTAAGACAATTATATTTAGATGAAGTATTATTTGATCCAAAATATGGTTATGGAAAAAACTTTAACCCTTGTATTGATTGTCATGGTTTTATGTTTAGATATACAGGTAAACTATTAGAAAAATATGATGCTGATTTTATGATAAGTGGAGAAGTTTTAGGTCAAAGTCCAATGTCTCAAAGAAAAGATGCTTTAGAAAATGTAAAAAAACTAAGCGAATATGATGATTTAATCATAAGACCGCTTAGTGCTAAACTTCTTGAACCATCAAAGCCAGAGTTAGAGGGTTGGATAGATAGAGAAAAACTTTATGATATTAGTGGTAGAAATAGACAAAGGCAATTAAATATTGCAAAAGAGATTGGACTAGAAGATTTTGAATCACCAGGTGGAGGATGTTTACTTACAGAGATACAATTTAGTAATAAACTAAGAGACTTTGCTAAGCATGATAAGTTAGAGGTTGAAGATATAAATACTTTAAAAGTTGGTAGACATTTAAGACTTCCCGATGGTGCTAAACTTATCATTGGAAGAGATCAAGAAGATAATGAAAAGATTAAAAATACATCAAGTGATAAATACTACAAAGCAAGAATCCAAGATGCTAGTGGACCTTTATGTTTATTTCAAAAAGGTGCAAGTGATGATGATACTGCATTAGCTACAAATTTAATTATCACTTATGGAAGAACTTCAGCAGATGAAACTTATAAAGTGAAGTTTGTAGATAGTACAGATATAACAAATGAAATGATATGTGAAGGTGTTAAACTTCCATCAAAACAAGTAGCAGCTGAGTATTTTATTTAAAAATACTCAGCTAATTTACATCATATTTGAAAAAAGATTTGTAAAAAAGATTTCTAAAAATTGTAATGCAAATATTAAAATTAGTGGTGCCATATCCATACCACCAAAAACCGTAGGGATATATCTTCTTACAAAAGTATAAGCTGGTTCAGTAAGTCTGTAAAGCATCTGAACAATTGGATTATGAGGGTCTGGTTGAACCCAAGACAAAATAGCTGATATAATTATCACCCACTTATATAAAGACAATATACTTATAAACAATGTAGCAAATGCTACTATTAACGAATCTATCATTGTATTATTTCTCCTAAATAGTTTTTAATTAGTGGATATACATCACCTAGATTTGGTCCACTTTTTGCTCCTGTTAATGCATATCTTAAAGGTATAAAAAGCTTATCACCCTCTAGTTTAGTTTGTTTTGTTATATATTCTTTTAATTTATCAAAGTGATCTATAAAAGGTGCATCTATCATACACTCTTTTAAAGTTTTATACTCTTGCTCAAAACCATCTAAAGAATCTTTTTCTCCAAACAAAGTAGTTAATTTTGCTTTTATCTCATTAAGTGTATCACACTCTTTAATATATAGTTTTGCTAAAGAACCTATATCTTTATCAGCATAACCTAAGATTTTAGATAGTCTTAACTCATCCATCATTTTTAGGTGTTCTCTATTTATAAACTTTAGTTTAGTTATATCAAACTTTGCAGAAGCTTGAGAAATTTTATTTAAATCAAACCATTCTTGGGCTTCTTCAAGTGTAAATATTTCTGCTGGAGGGTTATAACCTAAAAGTATGATGTAGTTTGAAATAGCAGCAGGTAAAAACCCCTCATCTACAAGCCATTTAACGCTAGAAGCATTATCTCTTTTTGACATCTTTTTTCCAGTTTCGGCATTTAAAATCATCGGAAGATGTGCATATTTTATCTCTCTTGTGTATCCAAGTGATTCTCTTATATGAATCTGTTTTGGTGTATTTGGCATTTGGTCTTCACCACGAACAATTGTTGAAATATCAAAAAGCATATCATCAATAGCACAGGCAAAGTTATACATAGGAGTTTTATCTTGTCTTAAAATCATAAAACTATCTACATCAAAAGGTTTAGTCTCAATCTCACCTTTTACTTCATCTATAAATTTAATATTATGTTTTGGTTTTTCTATTCTTACTGTAAATGGAGCATTACATTGAAATTTAGCCTCATCACTAATCGTTGTACAAAATCCACTATATCTATAAGGTTGCTTTGCATCTTTAGCTTTTTCTCTGTCAATTTCCAAAGCTTCATCTGTACAAAAACAGTTAAATGCTTTTTTATCAAGCAATAATTTCATCGCCATTTGTGAGTGATACTTTGCGTTTTCACTTTGGTATGAAACTCTAGAAAAGTTAACACTAAATAGAGTTAATAACTCTAATATCTCTTGCTCTTTTCCTTTTAGATTTCTTTTTTTATCTGTATCTTCTATTCTTATTAGTAACTCTTCATTTAACTGTTTTGATAAGATATGATTAATCAAAGCAACTCTTAGGTTACCTATATGCATATCTCCAGTTGGGCTTGGTGCAAATCTTAGCAATTATTATCCTTAATTTATATATAACTTTACATTTTATCGTAATATTTTTATAACAACTTTAATATATTTTTAAAGTATCAGTTTTATTATTTTAACATCTCACCCACAAGTTTATTTACTACTTGTGGATTTGCTTTTCCACCAGTATTTTTAAGTACTTGTCCTACAAAAAAGCCTAAAAGTTTTTTATTTCCAGCTTTGTATTTTTCTACATTGTCTGGGTTTTTTTCTATTATTTGGGCAATTATAGGTGATATTTTAGCAGGGTCACTTATTTGTACAAGCCCCTTATCATCAACTATTTTATTTGGATTATCTCCTGTTTTATTCATATCTTCAAACACTTGCTTTGCAATTTTACTTGAAATAGTTCCATCTTCAATTATTTTAGCAAGTTGCGATATATCTTTTGCATTAAATTTAAGTTGATTTATCTCTTTCTCTTTTAACTCTTTAGCTACTTCATTAGCTACTAAATTTGCAATTGTTAAATGATTGTTGTTATCATCTATTGCATCTTCATAAAATGCTGATAACTTCTCATCTCTAGCTAAAATATTTGATACTTCACTATTTAATTTAAAACTATTTGTGTATTTATCAAAAAGTGCTTGTTGTTTTTCATCCATTGGTGTTTCATCACCTTTTACTTGCACTTTATTATTTTGAGGTTTTTGTTCAACTTTTGTTGTTTCTTTCTTTTTTCCCCAAGAGTCTTTAAGTCCAACAATCTTATTAAATACAGGCTTTTCAGAAGTCCAGTCAACAGGATCAGCATAAAAATAACCTTCTCTTTCAAACTGAAATCTCTCATCTATTTTTTGAGTAATTACAGCAGGTTCAATTAAAGCACTTTTAATAATTTTTAATGAATCCGGATTTAAATCCTCTATACTTTGCGGTGCTTCACAAGCGTATAGTCTATCATATAGTCTTACTTCAACTTTTTTAGCAGATGCTGCATCTACCCATTGAATAGCACTTTTAACTTTAATACCACTTGTATCTTGACCACTTTTAGAATCACTATGGTACTTAACTTTTAGCTCACAAATATTTCCATCTTTATCTTTAATAATCTCTTGACAAGTGATAATATAAGCATGTTTAAGTCTTACAGGTTGAGTTGGAGTAAGTCTAAAGTAACCTTTTGGTGGATTTTCATTAAAATCATCACGGTCAATATAAATCTCTTTTGAAAAAGGTATTGCTCTATTCCCCTCTTTAGGTACATCATGTGGATAGTACGAAGCATCAATATCTTCAGAACCCTCATAGTTTTCAATAGTTACTTTTATTGGGTCAAGTACACACATAACTCTTGGTACTTTTTTATTTAAATCATCTCTTATACAAAACTCAAGCTGTGCTACATCAACCATTGAGTTTGCTTTTGCTATACCTATGCTGTCACAAAAATTTAAAATAGACTCTTTTGTATAACCTCTTCTTCTATATCCTGCAATTGTAGGAAGCCTTGGGTCATCCCATCCACTAACTTTTTTTTCATCAACCAACTCTAAAAGTTTTCTTTTGCTCATAACTGTGTAGTTAATCCCAAGCCTTGCAAACTCATGCTGATAAGGACGAGGTGGTGTAAGTTTTAGAGTATCAAGTACCCAATCATAAATATCACGGTTATTTTCAAATTCTAGCGTACAAAGAGAGTGTGAAATCCCCTCAATATAATCAGATAAACAGTGACCAAAATCATACATAGGGTAAATAGCCCATTTATTACCTGTTCTATGATGATATGCATGTCTGATACGATATAAAAGAGGATCTCTCATTTTCATATTTGCTGCACCCATATCTATTTTGGCTCTTAAAACATGCTCTCCATCTTTAAACTCACCGTTTTTCATTCTCTCTAAAAGGTCTAAATTTTCTTCAATAGAACGCTCGGCATACTGGCTTCTTTTACCTGCTTCTTTTACTGTACCTCTATTTTGTCGCATTGTATCTTCATCAACGCTGTCAACATATGCTTTGCCCATTTTTATAAGCTGTACAGCATAATCATATATTTTATGGAAATAATTTGAAGTGTAATGCACATCATCGCCAAAATCAAAACCAAGCCATTGTACAGCATCTTTAAGTGCTTCTACATATGCAGTATCTTCTGTAGTTGGGTTTGTATCATCCATTCGCAAGTTACAGATACCGTTGTAATCACGTGCAATACCAAAATTTATAAAAATAGACTTAGCATGTCCAATATGTGGAAATCCATTTGGTTCTGGAGGAAATCTTGTAACAACCTCTTTATATTTGCCTGACTTTAAGTCCTCTTCAACTTTTGTACGTAAAAAATCTTTGCTTTTACTCATCTATTAAACCTTTTAATTTTAAAACTATTATAAGAGTAATATTTTATCACATTAGAACTTATAGCATCGTAGATTTAGAGTTTTGTTTAAAAGCTAAAATTGTACTTAATATATAATTAGTTAAAATAGCAATATGGAATCAATACAAAATGAAATAATAAGTTTTTCAGTAATAGTTATAGTTGTGTTAGCACTTGCATTTTTAACTGTAAAATTGGAGAAAAAATATAAGTGAATAAATTTAGAAAAAAATTAATATCTTTTAATAATGGATCATTTTATGTTTTATATAAAAACTCTAAATATTTAGTTACAAAACAACTTTATTCAGATGGCAAAATTATAAAAATATATGCAGAACAATTAAGAGGGATAGATATAGTTAGTGGTAACTATTTTTTGACTATAAAAGGTGGACTTTTAAAACCTTGTGAGATGAGCGATAAAAAAGTTATTGATTTTGTTTTAAATTTAGAACTATTAAAATAAAATAAGTTAAATTTTTTTAGTAAAATTTCTCTTATTTTAATAAATTTTTAGATAAAATAAATGAATAAAAAATATAGTTATATTATGGAGAGAAATTTGAGTAAAAAAGAAGTTAAAAAAGTAGTATTAGCATATAGTGGTGGTTTAGATACATCAGTAATATTAAAATGGCTACAGGATGAATATAATGCAGAAGTTATAACATTTACAGCAGATCTTGGTCAAGGTGAAGAGGTAGAACCTGCACGTGCAAAAGCTTTATCTTGTGGTATCAAACCTGAAAATATCTTTATTTTAGATATTCAAGAAGAGTTTGTAAAAGATTATGTATTCCCAATGTTTAGAGCAAATGCAATTTATGAGGGTGAGTATCTTTTAGGAACTTCAATTGCACGTCCACTTATTGCTAAAAAGCAAATTGAGATTGCTTCTAAAATGGGTGCAGATGCTGTATCTCATGGAGCAACTGGAAAAGGTAATGACCAAGT
>JAYEPG010000230.1:0-4847 GCA_034723795.1 Campylobacterota bacterium | reverse complement strand
ATTGCTGCAAATGAAAGAATAAATGATATTTTTAATCAACAAAATAAAATTATAGAGGGTAAACAAAATTTAATAGAAGATATAAAATCTATCTCTTTTAATAATGTATCTTTAAAATATGATGATAAAATTGCATTAAATAAAATAAATTTAAGTGCAAAACAAGGTGAAAAAATAGCTTTAGTTGGAGATAGTGGCGGTGGTAAAAGTTCACTAGTAAATTTATTATTAAGGTTTTATGACCATTGTGAAGGTGAGATAAGATTTAATAATACAGAACATAATCAATATACATTTCAAAGTTTAAGAGACAGTATCTCTATTGTTACACAAAGGGTTTATATTTTTAATGATACCATAGCTTCTAATATTGCATTTGGTCATAAATTTGATGAAAAGAAAGTTACAGATGTATTAAAACAAGCACATGCTTTGGAGTTTGTAGAAAATCTAGAAAATGGTATATATACAAAACTTGATGAATTTGGAACAAACTTAAGTGGAGGTCAAAGACAAAGAATAGCAATTGCTAGAGCATTGTATAAAGATCCCACTATTCTAATATTTGATGAAGCAACCAGTGCTTTAGATAATGAATCTGAAGCTATGATAACTAAAGTTTTGGATGAGATAAGTTCTGATAAAATTACATTTGTTATAGCTCATAGATTAAGTACTATTAAAAATGCTACTAAAATAGCAGTTTTTAAAGATGGAAATATTGTTTGCCAAGATAATGAAAAAAACTTGTTAGAACATTGTTATGAATATAAACGGCTATACAATTCATCAAATTAAATAAAGGCAAATAACTTGACAATACTTATAACAAGACATGACAAAATAGGGGACTTTATAACAGCTTTACCTATGTGTAAGGTTCTAAAAGAACAGACAAATCATAAAATAGTGATGATGGTTTCTAAAGTAAATGTAGATTTAGCTAAAAAGTTTGATTTTATTGATGATGTTATTGAATACAGTGATGATAGTTTTACACTTTTAAATAGAATAAACAATGTAAAACCAGATGTTAGTATAAGTGGTTATATCGATTTTCATTTAGGGCTTTGTCTATTTTTAGCAAAAATTCCAAGAAGAATTGCACCTGCAACTAAAATAGCTCAAATATTTTTTAATAATAAAATAAAACAAAGAAGAAGTGAAGTTAAAAAAACAGAGTGGGAGTATAATCTTGATCTGTTAAAACAGTTTGATAAAACATTACAATTAGAGTTTAAAAAACCACTTTTGACTTTAGATAATAAAAAAGAAGATTTTATTATATTTCATACAGGTTTTGGTGGTAGTAGTGATGGAAATTTAACTCTTGATGATTATTTAAAGTTAGCAAAACAAGCTAGCCAAAAAGTTAAAGTTGTATTTACTTTTGGTCCCGATGATGATGAATCTAAAAAATATATAAAAGAACATCTTGATTTCCATGCAGATATTAGAGATGATTTTAAATCACTTTGGGAGTTTACTCAATTTATCTCTACATCAAAACTATTTATTAGTACTTCAACTGGACCAATGCACTTGGCAGGTCTTACTAATACATCAACTTTTTCATTTTTTGGAGAGAACTTATTTGCAAGTAGTAAAAGATGGGCAACAATAAGCGATAAAAAACTTCAACATAACTATGAAGTACCCGCAAACTATACTAATGAATTTTATGATAAAATAGAGAACAAATTAATGGAGATAATATAATGCAATATACTAATATAGATTTTAATACAAAAACAATTTTAATTACAGGTGGTGCTGGATTTATTGGCTCAAATTTAGCTTTTTATTTTCAAAATAATTATCCAAATTCTACAGTTGTAGTTTTTGATATGTTTAGAAGTGATGAAACATTTTCTAATGGTGCATTAAAAAGTTTTGGGCATTATAAAAATCTACTTGGATTTAATGGAACTGTAATTAGTGGTGATATAAATGACAAAGATGCATTAAAAAATCTAGAAGATAGTTATAAGTTTGATTATATTTTCCATCAAGCTGCTATTAGTGATACTACAGTGCAAGAGCAAGATGTGATGATGAAAACAAATGTTAACGCTTATGAAGATTTATTAAAAATTGCTATTAATCATGGTGCAAATATGATTTATGCAAGTAGTGCAGCAACTTATGGAGATAGTGATAGATTTGAAGTTGGATATGAGCAACCAAACAATGCTTATGGTTTTTCAAAAGTTATGATGGATAATATAACTTCTAAATATATAAAGCAAGGTGTTGATATATCAATAGTTGGTTTAAAATATTTTAATGTTTATGGACAAAGAGAGTTTTTCAAAAATAAAACAGCTTCAATGGTGGTTCAATTTGGTCATCAAATTCTAGAGGGTAAAACTCCAAAACTATTTGAAGGAAGTGATAAAATATTAAGAGATTTTATCTATATAGAAGATATTATTCAAGCAAATATAAAGGCTTGTAATCCTAAAAAAAGTGGTATATACAATGTTGGAACTGGAAAAGCCCGAAGTTTTGAAGATATTGTTTCTATTTTACAGCATGAGTTAGATATTGATAATGGAAAAGAATATATCCCTAACCCTTTTATAGGTTCTTACCAATTTTTCACACAAGCTGTTATAGATACAACTAAGGATAATCTAAATTATGAACCACAGTTTTCAATGGAAGATGGTATAAAAGCTTATGTTCCTGAAATTAAAAGATTATTCGAAAGTGAAGTAAAGTAGATGACAAATACAAATAAAAAAACCAATATCCTTGTAATAGGGGATTTAATGATAGATCATTATTTATGGGGTAAAACTACACGTATCTCACCTGAAGCACCTGTTCAAGTAGTTGATATAGAAAAAGAGACAACAGTTTTAGGGGGCGCTGGTAATGTTGTAAATAACCTTGTAGCACTAGGTTCAAATGTAACTGTAATGTCTATAATTGGTGAAGATGAGATTGCAGATGAATTAACATCAATGTTAGAAAAAATCGATGTTCAACATTATTTGATATGTGATTCTAAGCGAAAAACTACTAAAAAAAGTAGAATAATAGCATCACATCAACAAGTTGTAAGATATGATCATGAATCTAAAGATGAAATCTCACAAGAGAGTGAAGCTATATTAAATTTAAAACTACTTGAAATAATCAATAACTTTGATATAGTTTTAGTTTCTGATTATGGGAAAGGCGTGATTACTAACTCTTTGATGTCTAAAATTATATTTAATGCCTTAGGAGCAGATATAAAAGTACTTGTTGATCCAAAAGGTGATGATTATACTAAATATATAGGGGCTTATCTTTTAACTCCAAATAAAAAAGAGGCTTGTGAGGCTACAAATATTGATATTAAAGATGATAAAAGTTTAAAAGATGCTCTAAAAAAACTACATAATATATCATCACTAAAAGTTCCAATGATAACATTAAGTGAAGATGGTATCGCTATCTTAAATGAAAATGATGAAGTTGTAATTAAACCAACAGTAGCAAGAGAAGTTTATGATGTAACAGGAGCAGGGGACACTGTTCTAGCTTCTCTTGGATATTGCTTAGCAAAAGATGAGGATATAGAGTCTTCTATGGAATTTGCAAATTTAGCTGCTGGAGTTGTTGTTGGTAAAATTGGAAGTGCAACAGCAACACAAGAAGAGATAGAGGAGTATAAAAGTTCTTTACATAAAAGTAGTATAGAATCACATGTAAAAACATTTGAGCAGATTGAAAAAACTGTTGCAAGATTAAAGAAACAAAATAAAAAAATAGTTTTTACAAATGGGTGTTTTGATATACTTCATAGAGGTCATGTTCAGTATCTTGATATTGCAAAATCATTTGGAGATGTTTTAATTTTAGGACTTAATAGTGATGCTAGTGTTAGAGCTTTAAAAGGTGATAGTAGACCTATAAATAATGAAGAGGATAGAGGGTTTATTTTAGCAGCTTTAGAATCTGTTGATTATGTTGTATTATTTACAGATGATACACCTTTAAGTCTTATACAAATTGTTCAACCTGATACACTTGTAAAAGGTGGGGACTATGAAGGTAAAGAGGTAGTAGGTAGTAATATTGCTAAAGAGGTAAAACTAGTACAATTTGTAGATGGTAAGAGTACAACAAAAACAATAGAAAAAATTCAAGCCTGTAATAGTTAAATAGGTGTTTAAAATCAATACAAATACATAGGATATATTAGTGGATACAATAGCAAAAATATTATCAGTACAAGTAGGGAAAGTAGTAACATCAGGAAATAAAAACAGTAGTGAGTTTTTGTCAAAAGAGTATACTACAGCATCTATTAAAAACCCAGTTAACACTAAAGTGGAAGTTACAAAACTTTCAATAGTTGAGGATAGTGTAGCTGATACTGTTCATCATGGTGGTGTTCATAAAGCAGTTTTTGCAAATAGTATAAATAACTATAACCACTGGAAAGAGTTTTTAAATAAAGATGAACTTCCATATGGTGCATTGGGAGAGAATCTTACTTTTGATACTATTGATGAATCTGATGTTTGTATTGGCGATATTCATAAAATCGGTTCTGCTACTATGCAAGTATCACAGCCACGGCAACCTTGCTGGAAAATCTCTAGAAGATGGGAACATAATGACTTTATGCAGGAGATTTATAACTCTGGAAAAACTGGATGGTACTATAGAGTTTTAGAAGAGGGTAGTTTTCAAGTAAATGATAAAGTGGAATTAGTTAGTCAACTTGAAACTAAAATAACTATTTTAGAAGCAAATAAGACTCTAAGAGATGTATCTTTAAATATAAAAACAGCTAATAAACTTCTTGATATGGAGTGTTTAGCTCCTGCTTGGTTAAAAAGCTTAAA
>JAYEPG010000229.1:0-4850 GCA_034723795.1 Campylobacterota bacterium | reverse complement strand
TTATTTTATTTTTGAAATTGTATCTAAATAGTGCTTGTATAGCTAAACAAAATTAGCAAAAATAAGATTTAATATGATTTTGGATATAATCGCGACAATATTTATATAAAAGTATTATAGAAAGGTGTTAGCAAAGTGAAAATTGTAACAGGTGTAGTTGGTAATGATATACATGTCGTTGCCAATAGACTGATTGATATATCTTTACAAAGCAGGGGGTTTGAAGTATTTAACTTAGGTGTAAATACTTACCTTGAAGAGTTTATTGATGCAGTTATTGAAACAGATGCAAAGGTTCTTCTTATCTCATCGTTAAATGGTGAAGCTGAAGGATGGTGTAGAGAACTACACAAATATAAAAATCATGATAGTTTAAAAGATGTTGTTTTTATAATAGGTGGAAACCTTAGTGTTGGAGAGGGAGATGAAAGTTTGATTGTCCCAAAATTTAAAGAGTATGGTTTTGATTTAGTATTTCATCAGATTGACTTGATGGATGGATTAGAGCAGATTGAACTATATGTAAAAGATAGGTTTAAATTATGAGTTTACTTCAAAGAGATAGAGAACTAATAGTTGCAAATGAATTTTGTAAAGAGTTTGATTTTGCAGAAACACAAGAGTTTGTAAAAAATGCAAGTAAAAATCTTTTTATATCACATAAGTTTAAAACAAATAAAGGGAAAACACTGGTTCAACCACGTGGTGGATTTCCAACGTATGATAAAATGTTCGAACTTTATAAAGAATTTCAAAATGTTGGTGTTGATGTATTTCCAATGACTATTGACAGTAACACTCGTCTTAATGATTACGCTAGTGCTAAAAAAATGTTAGAGTTATCTCAAAAAGAGAATAAAGACTTTTTAAATGGATACCCTTTAGTAAATCATGGATATAAAAAAACAAGAGAGATGATAACTGCTTTTGATACACCAATTAGTTTAAGACATGGAACTCCAGATGCAAGACTTCTTGTAGATATGGCAATAGCTTCTGGAGCTTTTGAGATAGAAGGTGGTCCAATAACTTATATACTACCTTACTCTAAGAACTTTCCACAAGATAAAGCATTTTTATACTGGAAACATGTTGAAAGGGTAACTGCTGAATACTCAAAACTAAATGAACCAATAAACAGAGAATCGTTTGGTCCATTAACTGCCACACTAGTGCCTCCATGTATAACTATTGTTATTCAAATAGCTGAGATGTTATTATCTTTAGAGGAGGGTGTAAAATCATTCTCAGTAAGTTTTGCTCAAACTGGTAGTTTAAATCAAGATTTAGTTATGGGTAAAGTTATACGAAAATCTGCACAAAAATATGCAGAACAAATTGGTTGTGGAGATGCAACTATTAATTTAGTATATCATCAATGGATGGGAGCATTTCCTAGAGATAAGTTTAAATCAGATAGTTTAATTGATATGGGTGCTATGATTGCTGGTATGGTTGGTGCTGATAAAATTATCACAAAAACAAGAGCAGAAGCATTTGGAATCCCTACAAAAGAGGACAACGGTCAAGCGGTTAAAAATGTAAAATATATTTTAGAGACTTTAAGAGGTGTTCCTAATTTTGTCGATGAAGAGGATGAGGAAAATCTAACTCGTCAAGTTGATGAGATATTTGAAGCTATATTCAACGATAAAGCAGATACTTTATGGAGAAAGATTTTTAACTCTATTAAAAATGGAATTATTGATGTACCATTTTCACCTCATGTTATAAATAACAATGAACTTATAACTGTAAGAGATGAGAAAAGTAACATTAGAATTTACAAAAAAGGTAAACTTCCTATTAGTGAAAAAAGTTTTAAATATGAACAATCAAAATTAAATCTTGGTGAAAATCCAAACTCTGTAGTAAATCAAATTATTAAAGATATTGGGGTGATGTTGTAAAGATGATAGAGCATTTTTTTACTTGCCCATATTGTTGGGAGCCTATATCAATGGTTCTTGACCCTTATATGGAAGATGATGATTATATTGAGGACTGTCAAGTTTGTTGTCGTCCTATAGTTGTAAACTTTAAAATAGTTGATGATGAAGTTACAAGATTTAATGTAAATGTTATAGATGGAAATAACTGAAAATGACACTTAGTTGGAATGACCATTAAACTTATATTAAATAATCTACCTGAGACCTACGGGCTCATAACCCGTCAAGCTTTAAGCAATAAAAAAGCGGTACTGGGTTATAATTTCACTAATAACACTCCTCAAGCCTATCGAAGAAGCTCACCCCGAGGAGTCGCTTTGTGAGAACTAATCAAAAAAAATCATACGATAAACCGTTTTTAAATATTGAAGAACAAATACTAAAGCTTAAAAGTCGTGGTATGTTATTTTATGATGAAGAGAAAGCAAAACAAAATTTACAGCATATTAATTATTATAGATTAAGTGGTTATTGGCTTATTTATGAACAAAATCATCAATCACATAAATTTAAAAATAATACTTATTTTGAAGATATTTTAAAGACTTATATCTTTGATAGGGAATTAAGATTGTTATTTTTAGAAGCAATTGAGAGAATTGAAGTTTCTATTAGAACAAAGTTTGCTTATGAATTATCTAGTAAATATGGCTCACATTTTCATATGCAACCTAGTATATTTCATTGTCCAATTAAATATGCTCAAACAATAGTAAAACTTAAAGCCGAAGTAAATAGAAGTAAGGAAACTTGTGTAGTACATTTTAAAAACACTTACAAAGAGAGTTTACCACCAATTTGGTCAAGTATAGAATTGATGACACTAGGGCAAACATCAAATTGGTTTGATAATATCCAACTTAGACAAGACAAGCAACTTGTAGCTAAATTTTATAAGTTAGATGAAAAAGTACTAAGTTCTTTTTTACATCATTTAACTATCGTTAGAAATATTTCAGCACATCATTCACGACTATGGAATAAGAGATTTACATTTGGATTTACATTACCTAAATATCCAAATAAATTATATAGTAAGTTTAATATACAAAAAAATAAATATATTTATAATACAATTATTATGACAAATTTTATTTTACAAGTTATTGACAATGGTAATAATTGGTTGGAAAAAATCAATAACATAATTGATAAGTATAACATAGAAAAAGAACGAATGGGATTTAAACCAACAAAATATACTGATAAATAGGAGTAAATAATGTACACCAAAGAAGAATTGGAAATTGAAAAGATTAGGAGAAAAAGTTGAGCAAAATATTAGTAGATATAGGTAGTACATATTTTAAGGTAGCTACAAATAAAAAAATTCAACACCATTTTAGAAACTTTGATATATCTATTTATGATGATTTAACATCTAAATGTGGTGATATTTTAAATAGTCATACAAAAGATGATATTTGTATTTGTAGTTCTGCAAATGGTGGACTTAGTACTTTAATAATTGGTATTACACAATCTTTTAGTTTAAAATATGCCTCAAATATAGCTTATAACTCTGGAATAAATATCATAGAGACTATAGTTTATGATAAAATTGACAGCTATCCTAAGCCTATTGATGAGATAGATGTTGTTATAGTTGTTGGTGGAATAGATAGCAATAAAAATGTTTATGATAAAAAACTTATAGATTATTTAGAGTCTATAAACTATCAAAATATTGTATATGTTGGTAGCTCTTCACAAACTGAGTTTTTAACAACTTATATACAAAATCTTGTAGTTTTACCAAATATTATTGATAATAAACTAAAAATGTATGAAGATGATTTAAAAGAGTATTTAACAAATCTTTATGATGCAGATATTATGGGTAAAGAGGATATAAAAGAGCTTTATGAATTAACATCAAATCAGATATACTCAACACCATATATTGTAAATCAAGCTTTACCACATGTACACACACTTTTAGATGTTACTGATCCTTTTATTGTTATTGATATTGGAGGAGCTACAACAGATATACACTATAGTAAAGATTTAGTTGATGATAATATTATCACTTCAAATGAGTATGATAGACTTGTATTTAAAAAACTTGGAGTTTATAAGTCAGCTGATAGTTTAGTATTTAGTGCA
Source organism: Campylobacterota bacterium (assembly GCA_034723795.1). Classification (GTDB taxonomy): domain Bacteria; phylum Campylobacterota; class Campylobacteria; order Campylobacterales; family Arcobacteraceae; genus JAIOSF01. The sequence goes on along the minus strand of JAYEPG010000229.1, from coordinate 789 downwards.
AAAAACAATGAGTTTGTATATGAGTTACTGGCTTTTTTAAATAAAACAGAAGATATACTTGATAAAAGAGATGAAGAAGCTACAAAGCTTCTTATGCAACTTTCTATATTTTTAGTTTTATATAAAGTATCACATCATCATAAATCATATTTAAATATAAAGCTTACTTCACTTAACAGTATTGTTTTAACTGGTGGTATCACTAAGGTTTTAGATGACAAAGATATAGATGATATAGTTTCATTTTTTTATACGAAAATATTAGATTTTCATACAATTCCAAATATAGTTGTTGATAAAAACTATGCAATTTGGACTTTAGCAAAAGGGTAGATTTTAAATCTACCCTTTTTAATTCTTGAAGATTAGTCTCTATATTCTGAAAAGTCCATATCTTCATAAGATTTAGTTTTGATAAACTTTAAAACTCTTTGGAAAACATCTTTTTCTCTATATCCTCTTAAAGTATAAGCTACATAGTTTTCTTCATCAAGAAATAATATTGTAGGATAAAAACTTATATCCATCTCTTTTGCAAATTTAGATTTATCACCTTTAAACTCATTATAAATAATATTTTCATCATCATTGATATTAACATCAACAATAATAAAATCTTTTTTTAGTTGAGCTTTTATTTTTTTATCTTCAAACGATTCATCAATCATCTTTTCACAATATGGACAGTATGTCATATGAAAAAAGATAAGAACATGTTTATTCTCTTTGTTTGCTTGTTGTGTTAATTTATTAATATCTATATCACTAGAATTTGCATAACTATATATA
>JAYEPG010000228.1:0-20915 GCA_034723795.1 Campylobacterota bacterium | reverse complement strand
ATTATGTAAATAAATATCTTTTTTATGTTTATATAAAACTATATTAAACTATTTTTTAAATAATTTTACTGTATAATTTCACAAATAGTTTATATAAAAGGATTAATTTGGCTTTATTAGATAATGAAAAAGATATACTACCTCTTAGTAGTATTGCAGAACTTTTAACAGCAAAGGTGAGAACACTTAAGATGTATGAAGAAAAAGGATTACTTCCACACAAAGAAGAGTCTAAAAAATTATACTCAATAGATGATGTTAAACTAATAGCATTTACACACTATCTTGCAAGTGTAAAAAAAATAAATGCAAATGGCGTAAAATATATTTTGGATATGCTAAACAATAATATGGATGAAAAAAATAGATTAAAATTTATAGATATAGTTGAACAACAAATGGAAAAACTATCTGGTATCGATGTTACAGATGTGGAAGTTATATAATAATTTAAATAAAATAAATACGAGGAAAAAAGATGTTAGAAATAGGTAATAAAGCACCAGAATTTTGTATACCAAATCAAGATGAAGTTGAGATATGTTTAAGAGATTTAAAAGGTAAATGGATAGTTTTATACTTTTATCCAAAAGATAATACACCAGGATGTACTACACAAGCATGTGACTTTACACAAGCAGAACCCCAGTTTGATGATTTAGATGCTGTTATATTAGGAGTTAGTCCTGATAGTTGTAAAAAACACCAAAACTTTATAGCTAAAAAAGAGTTGGGTATCACACTACTATCTGATGAAGAAAAAGTTGTATGCGAAGCATATGGTGTTTGGCAACTTAAAAAAACTTTTGGAAAAGAGTATATGGGAGTTGTAAGATCAACTTTTATTATCAACCCTGAAGGTGAAATATCAGCAATTTATTCAAAAGTTAAAGTTAAAGAGCATGTACAAAAAGTAAAAGAGGATCTTTTAAAACTGCAATCAAACTAAATACTATTTTCTGTTCTTAAAACTTAATTTTTTATTTTTTCGAACAGAATTTTTCCATAAATAGTTTATCAAATAAAATAAAATAGATGCAAAAAAAGTTGAATAAACTAATGCACCTACATACAATGGTATAAAAATAGAATCAAAGTTTTGAGTAAACCATTCAACACTCATCTCTACTGTAGTTACATCCATATTTAAAATAAAACTACCTGTTAAGTATTCTACATAATATATTATTGGCATAGTAAGTGGGTTTGAAAACCAACATATAGCTAATGCTATTGGAACATTAAATCTTAACAATGGTATCATTAAAACAACTGCTAACATCTGCATAGGCATTGGTATAAATGCAATAAACAAACCTATAAATACAGCTTTAGCTGTCATCCTTCTTGTAACAGATAAGTATTCAACTGGGATATTATATTTTTTCAAAAAAGGTTTTAACTTTTTTGTTTTACCAACTTTTTTAAATGCTTTTCTTATCATTTTAAATATCGCATATTGTTTTATATGGGCAGAACTTACAATTTGCCAAGTTATCTGTTTTTTTAAAGTTTACTGTTTTAGTTTTTAATGCTTCTAAGTGTAAATCTAAAAGTTCTAATTTTTCATCTAATACTACTTCTGTTTTAATAGTAGAATCATTTAAATCATAATAACCAACACTTTTAATCATTTTATCTCTAACAGCAATCTGATAAAATTCAAGTTGAAAATCAGTAGATTCTTCATAAGATTTAATCGTATCAACTTTTAAAGATGATGATGTTTTATAATCAAGTATCTCATAACTATTATCTGGGTATTTATCAATTCTATCAATTTTACCTTTTAGGTTTATACCTTTATAGTTTATATTAAATGGTTGTTCTGCTTGGAATATTTTTATATCATTTTCTTCTCTTACTTTTTGAAACTCTATAAGTGATACAAGTTTTTTCTTCCACAACTCTAATTCCAATACCAAATAAGGATTTGTTTTTTGATAAGAACTTAAATAGTTATTTATAAATACAGTATTAAAATTATTTTGTTTTACAGCTTCTTCTAAAGCATTGTGAATTATATTTCCTATTTCAAATGATTCAGGCTTTATACTTATGCTATGCTCTTTTATATTTGATATATAATTAAAATAGTACTTTCTTTTACAGCTTAAATATGTTTTTAAACTTGTAGCTGACCATGATAGTTTTGAAAGGTCAATATCACATATAATATCATTATAATGATGGTTTAACTGTTTTGTATTGTATAAAATAGTTTTGTAATCTTTTTTTACTATATAGTTTTTATATTCAGGGAAAAGTTGAACAATAAATCTACTCATAACTGAACTATCATCATCTATATAACATAGTGCTATATTTGAAGCTTTACTAAATACTCTTGAGTAATAATATCTTTGTAGATTTTCTCTATTTTCTACTGTTGGAAGATTTGCCTTGCTTTTTAAACTAGAGGATATAAACTTATCTTTTACACTAATTTTTGGTATTTTATCATCATTAAAATCTATAACAATAACCCCATCATAAGAGACTAATCTTGTCTCAAGTATTCCCAAGACTGTTATTTTTCCACCAAATACATCATCAACTGTAATAGATGAGATTTGATTTTGCAGTAGTTTAATAAAATCTTTTACTAAAATATTTTCAAAATCACTTTTTAAATTAACAAATAACAATAACTCTAAAGTTGTTTTTTGAACCTCTAGTTTTTCAAGTACCTCTTCATCATGCTCAAATGAGAAAAGATAATTTGTAATATCATTAAATAATTCATATGTTATTACACTCTTCCAGTTATTTTTAAATAAATTTATAAACTTATCATCTTCTATTTGAAGAAATTTAAATTTATGATTATCTTTTGGTTCTTTATCAATTAAAATTTTATTGATAAGTTTAATCACTTGAAATATCTTATTATTTTTTATTGTTCTCCCCATTGCAAAGTTAAAATAGTGCTCTTTGTCAAATAGTTCTAACATCTTAGTGATTTGTTCATTTGGTGTTATTACAACTATTTTATCAGCATCTATTCCACTTTTAATCATAGTAGTAATTTTATATTTAATAAATGCTATTTGTTCTAGTTGTGATGAAATTGGGGATATGACTATATCTTGTTGTATAAAAATATCTTTAGTCTCTTTAATTATTTTATCATTTGTAATATCAATAGTATATCTATAATTAACATTTAAATCATCTTTAATAGTATCAAACAAATTTAGGTTTTTTAGATTAAATTGATTAAATGATATTTCAATATTACAATTAACTATTTTTGATATATCACTTATAATTTTAAATTCATATCCTGATAAATATCCCTCTAAATGGATAGTTATACTATCAAACTGCTCTATATACTCTTTATTTATAATATATTCTTGTGGCATTAGTATATTATCTGTATAGTTATGTTTTTCTAATTGTTCAAGATAATTAAGATAAACCTCTTTTAATACATCAATATGATCACTATATAAGGTATAGGTATCATATTGCAACAAACTATCAAAAGAAACATATTCATTTGCAGTTTCAAGAAAAAATCTAAATATATATTCACTTTGTTTTAAAAAAGTGCTAAAGTCTCTACTAAGTCCAAGTTTTTCAATATCACTATTTAAAATAGCCTCTTTTAAATATAATATTTTTAAATTTTTATCTATAATAGTTTTGTTATTTTTGTGTAAAACTGAAAGTTGGAAAAATTCACCTATTGGTATAAATTTTTGAAGTAGTTGGTTTGTTGATTTTGCATTATTTATGTATTCCCTAACAGATCTAGCTGTTGGGAATACAGTTAAACTATTATTGCATAAAGTTTTTTGCATTTGTTTTTATATAGAATGTACCTTTATATTTATCAACCTCAATTGTACCTGTAATATTCCAATATCCTATACTGTTTATTTTAAAGTTTTTTGTATTTTCATTATTAAAAAATAATTTAATATCCTCTTTATGATTAGTCGATTTTGTTACTAGAATATCAATTTTTACATCTTTTATCTCATTACCATTTTTATCTTGAACGTTTATATTAAAATTATTATCACCAACTTTTAATATATTTTTTCTAGTTTTTCTATTTTGGATTGCTCTTTGTGATAAAAATATATCATCATAAGATAATCCAATTATAGTTTCATCATTTAAATCAAATTTTATATTATATACTGTTTCAAATATTTTATTATCAGCAACTATTTTATTAAAGCTATCATCAACTTGATGATAACTACTTAAAAATGCATTATCATCATCTTCTCCTACATCAGATTGTAGTGTCATATATATAGTCCAATAAATCAGTCCTAATCCTAATACAAATTTTAAAATAAATAAACTATATATCAACCACTTTGGCATCGGTTTGTTTTCTTTGATTACTGTATTATTTTTTTGCATCTTCTTCAAGCTCCTCTTTTGTCATATTCTTATATTTTTTTTCTCTCATAATTATAACAATATATAAAACTATACCTGTAACTACAAGTGTATACATAAATACTTTCCAAATAGTACCAGCAACTTTTCCTTCACTTCCAATACTTGAAGCTAGTTTTACATTTTTACTTTTTGCAATACTATCTGCCATTTGAGCAAATCCGTTTAGGGATGCTGCACTAGCTTTCGCCATTAGAGTATTTTTGTCTTTTGATGCTAGTAATGGTATAACATATCCACCAAGAACATCATCTTTATCAATAACTCCCTTTAGATCATCTGACATCAAAATAGAAGCATACATTTGATCAATAGCTAATGTCAATACAGCATAAGGAGCAACTAAATCTTTTACAAGTGCTTTCTCTTTCATTTTCATTAGTTTTACTCTTTGCTCCCTATGTAAATCTAAATCAATACCGTTATTCCCTTTTATGTCAATATAAAGATTAATATTAAATTTAGATTTAACTTCATCACCAATCTCTTTGATTTTTAAAATAGCCCTTTGATCCATCATCTCGCTATCTGTTATTATGTATGGTATTTTTTCAGTTGCTAGTGAATTAACAACCAGTGATAGTAGTAGCATTATTTTAAGTTTCAAAATTAGTCCTTTATTAAAATTATATGCTACATCTTTTTGACTTAATTTCTTATAAATTATAATTAGTATAAGCTAAAATTAAAAAAGGGAGATGATTTCTCATCTCCCTTTTTATTTATAATTATCACTAATTATCCAACAAATACTCTTGTAGGATCAAAGAATGATAACCAAATTGTTACAACAGCCGATGCTAATAATAACCATCCAATTACTTTATCCATAATCTACTCCTTATTTGTTTATCCACATTTTGTGGTTATCAGGACTATTCATTTTTAATGCATTTAAGTCTTGATTTACTTCATAATAGTTCTCTGCATTTGCTTGTTGAGAAATAATTGCTCCCCAAGTTAATACTACAAGTATAGATAATAACAACACAGTTGCTACTAACATACCCGTAATACCATGTTGAAAACTAAATAAACCACCCTCTGTTTTTGGGTCAATTTGTGTATTTCCAGCCATATTATTCTCCTATACTTCTTAAGTAATTAGCAATAGCTTTTACTTGAGTTTCAGATAAATTTTTGAACGCTGGCATTTCACCAATTGTCGATTTTTTACCATCATTAAGTATTGTAGCTACCACTTTATCACTATAAGATTTAATATTTGGTGCAACATAATCCATACCTTCACCGTTTTCACCGTGACAAGAAGAACATACAGCCCACATAGCAGGCTTAGCACCTTTTAATCCACCTGCAACATATGCAGCAATCTCTTGAGCATCAGCTCCAGAAGCCATACCAGCTGGCATTCCACCAGGATATGCAGATTTAAAGTTGTTTGCACCATTATTTATAACTTCAAGAACAGATTCTTTACTAATTCTTTTTGTTAAATCTTGAGCTTTACCATCAATACCCTCAGCATCTACACCATGACATGGAGCACATTGTACTAAGAATACAGATTGACCCATACCAACTAACTCTTCGTTAGTAATATTTGTCCATTTTGACTCAAATTTTGCGTTATATGCTAATGTTTCTTCATTATATTGACCAATTTGTGAAAATTGATTTGTAGGGTAACCCACAAAGAAGTACCAAAACATCCAAATGATTGTACCTATAAAAGCCAATCCCCATCCTGAAGGAATATCATTACCGTATTCACCAATACCGTCCCAATTTTCCTCTTTTAACTCACCAGTAGCTGTATCATTTTTAATTTGATTTACATACTTTAGTGCAGTAAATATTGTAATACCAATAATTGCAATACCACCAAGCATTGTAAGGTCATTTATATAATCATCACCCAGTTGAAATGAATCCCCTGCCATGAAAAAAGTAGCTGCCATTAATGCAACAATTAAAATAATACCACCTATTACCATAGATTTCATACTAGCTATCTCCTTTTAAATTTTTTTATTTACATCAAAGTTTTGATTTTCATCACTACTTTTTTGCTCATTTTTTTTTATATTGTCTTCTCTATTATCTTCCAAAGGCTTAGACTCAATATTATCATCAAGAACAAGATTTGAATATTTTTCAAAATCACGATAGTTTTCACTACCTCTCTTGTTCCTTTTATATATAGAGTAAGCATAACTATAGAATACGATAAATGTCAATGTAAGTAATCCAAATTTTGCATATGCTTGTATTGTCATTAGTGTTTCGTATTCCATTTTAAACCTTTATTTTAGAGAATTTAAATATGCAATTAGTGCAACAATTTCTGGAATCTCACCAGCAGCTACTGCATCTTTTACACTTTGATTTTTCATATCTGCTACAATAAGTTTAGCTTCTTCTAAGGCTAAAGCTTTTGCATCATTCCATGAACCTAACTTAGGATTACCAGCTTTATCATATGGTACACCAAATACTTGTTTTTGAGTATTTGCATTAGCATATGCAGTTGCTACGTCAGCCTTGTTTGTGAACATATGAGGATAAGCAGGCATAACTGTACCAGGTACAACTGATGCAGGATCCATCATATGGTTTTCGTGCCAATCTGTAGTTCTATAGTTACCAATTCTTTGTAAATCAGGACCAGTTCTTTTTGATCCCCATAAGAATGGTCTATCATAAGCAAACTCACCACTTAAAGAATACATACCATATCTATCAGTTTCTGATTTAAATGGTCTAATTAATTGAGAGTGACATGCATTACATGAATCTTTAATATAAACCTGTCTACCAGCTAACTCTAAAACAGAATATGGCTTAGTACCAACTGTAGGTTGAGACTGTTTTCCAAAATCAGGAACTGCTTCAACAAATCCAGCAAATGCAACAAATAAAAACACTACTACCGTAAAGAAAAACGGTCTTTGTTCTAACCAATGAAACATATTAACCCCTTTCTCTTAAGCGCCCATAGGCGATGCGTTTGCAGGTTCTTTATCAAGAACTCTACCACAAGTAGCTGTTTTATACATATTGTATGCAAAAATAAAGAAACCAATTAAGAACATTAATCCACCTACAGCTCTAATAGTGTAGTAAGGTTGAAGTACTGTAACTGTATCAATAAATGAGTATAATAAAGAACCATATTCATCATATGCTCTCCACATCATACCTTGTGTAATACCTGCAATCCACATAGATGTAAAGTATAATACAATAGCAGTTGTTTGTAACCAGAATTGTGTTTCCATTAATGATTTAGAATAGATCTCTCTACCATACATTCTTGGAGCCATATGGAATAGCGAAGACATAATCATAAATGCAACCCATCCAAGAACACCATCATGAACGTGACCAGGAATCCAGTCAGTAAAGTGAGCAATAGCATTAACAGATTTAATAGCTTGAATTGGACCTTCAATAGTTGATAACATATAGAAAGTTGAAGCCATAACCATAAATTTAATTAATGGAGATGATTGTAATTGACCCCACTCACCTTTCATAGTAAGAAGCATATTAATAGCTGAACCCCATGATGGTAAAATAAGAACAACAGACATTGCACTTCCCATAGTTTGCATCCAATCTGGAACAGTACTATAGATAAGGTGATGTCCACCAGCCCATAAATAAACAAACATTAATCCCCAGAATGCAAGAATAGAAAGTTTATAAGAATAAACATTTTGTCCAGATTCTTTTGGTAAGAAGTAATAAATCATAGCAATAATTGGTGTAGTAAATACGAATGCAACAGCATTATGTCCATACCACCATTGTACTAACGCATCATTTGTACCAGAATACATAGAAACTGAATGCATAAAACTACTTGGAGCACCATTTGCCCAGAACATTGTAGGAACTTCCATATTATTAAATAGGTATAACATTGCGATTGCAACGAAACAAGCTATATAATACCAAATTGAAATATATATAGTTCTCTCTCTTCTAATTCCGATAAGTCCAAAAATAGATACACCCCATAAAACCCACCATACTACTATTAGTATATCTAGTGGCCATTCTAATTCAGCATACTCTTTTGAAGTTGTGAAACCTGTTAATAAAGTAACTACCGCTAAAAGAATTGTAATAAAATACAATACGAAATGTAATTTTCCTACACCAATTAAAAATGGCGATTCTTTTAAAGAAACTTTTAATACTCTTTGACCAACATAATACCATGTTGCAAAGATACCACTAAGCGTAAAACCAAATGCCACACCATTTGTGTGTAAAGGTCTTAATCTTCCGAAAGTACCATATTCACCAGCTAAATTACTTAAAGCTGGAAATGCAAGTTGAAATGCTAAAATAACACCAACTAACATACCTATAATACCAAACAGAATTGTTGCAAAAGTAAAGGCTTTTGCTATCGAGTAATCATACTCAATTGCTGCACTGTTCTGCATCAACATCCTCCTAAAGTTTAAAATAAAGCCACGCGAAACGCCACTTATTGCAAGAATTTTAGCTTAACTTGATTTAAATCAAGTTGAATATGTTAATTGTTTGTTAATTTTATTTGATTAATATCATAATTTAAGATTAGATTTATAATTCATAATGGTTCAAAAAAATACAGAGGCTTAAAAACTCTGTATTTTAAAACAATTTATTTACATCCAAGTGTTTTTTTAGGTTCTGTAAATAGTTTTACTCTATCATATCCACACTTTCCACTGTAGCAATTAGTTGGACAAGCTACATAGGAACAACCTGCATCAGAAATACTTATAGTTCTTTTGGATACAACAAGTTTCTCTTTTTTTACAATTTTATTATCTTCTTCGCAATTTTCATATACATCACAAGTATCTACATCTATTATTGTCCTTGCTGTTGATATAATATCGCCTGTAGCATTATCAATTATCCTAATATTTAACAATATCCCTTTACCAAATTTAGAGTATGTACCAACTAAAACATATGTATTCTCTACTCTTTTCTTATTTAGTAAGCTTATATCTCTAGTTATAAAAAATTCACCATTTGCATTAACTCTAAGAGTTTTAGTCCCTCTAATATCAACTACATTAAATCCTCTAACATGAAGTTCATCAAACATACTTTCAGACAAATTTCTACCAAAATGTGTTGTTTTATTTAACTTATGTAAATCTACAAATGATGAAATTGCAATCTTATCTCCATTATTAATTCTGCTATTACTTAATAATTGATCAGCAATCTCATTGATACTTTCATTATACGTATCTTGAATATAAGGGTCAGTAGTCCATGTTTTGTACGCCCTATTCTGACTACATCCTGTAGTTAGTACCAATAACATTATTAACAATGTTCCAATTTTAAATAAATTTTTCATTTATTGCTCCTTTGTCTGTTATTATAATAAATCATTTCTTAATATTAGATAATTTAAACTAATTTTAAGAAATGTTATGTTAAATTTCACAAATACATTAAAAGGGTTAATATGAAAACACTACATAAAAAGTTATCTTTAATTACTATTATATTACTTATACTAATTAATACAAGTAATGCAGAAACAATTAAAAAAACTTCTCATCAGACGCAATTAGATATTACAATTACAGAACTTGCAAATAAATTATTTGCTTCTAGTAACATTAAACACAACGATACACAAGACATTGCAATCACTTCTTTTGTAAATCTTAATCAACTTAATAAGACTACACATTTAGGTAGAGCATTAAGTGAAAGTTTTTTTGATGAACTATTTATTAGAGGTTTTAGTGTTAGTGATTTTAGAGGTCAGAAAACAATCTCTGTAAATAGAAATGGTGAATATTATTTAACAAGAGATGTTAGGTTATTAAAAGATGCTATTTCTAATTCATTTGTTTTAGTTGGTACATATACAATAATTGAAAATAGTGTATTAATCAATACAAGAATAATGAATAATGAAAGTGGCAAAATAGTTGCATCTGCAAAATCTTATTATAAAACTACAAATTGTAGAATACTTGAAAATTGTCCAAAACCAAGACGTATAAATATTGCTTCACATGATAATTATTTTACTAAAAAAATTATATCTAAGCCAAATTATGATTCAATTAAAGAAAAAGTTAGTACACCAATTGCTTACTATAAGCAAGACAATAATAATAAAATTATCAACACTAAACAAATTAATGAAATTTCATTAATAAATTAATTATATAAGGGAAAAAAATGTTAAAAGTTATGTTAAAAAATAGTATATCGGCATTATTATTATGCTCAGTACTTAATGCCGATAAAGTTCAATTATCTACTGATAATATGGGTGATTTCTTAATCGCTCCATTGTATATAGCAAAAGGTGATATATGTAGTGAAGTTAAAATATTTAATACAAATGAAACAAGTTCTATCTTAGCAAAGGTTGCATTTAGAGAACATATATCTTCACATGAAGTTGACTTTCCAATTTTCTTATCTCCTGGTGATGTTTGGGTTGGAAAAGTTTGTCAAACAGAAAGTGGCTCAGTATGTTTAACTAGCACAGATGATTCAAATCATCCTTCAGCTATGCAAACATTAAAATATGGACAAAACTTAAAAAGTCATAGTTCAGATGCAACATATCGTCATGCTGATATGTCAAAAGGTTATGTAGAGATTGAAGGAAAATCTTACGCTATTCAAGAATTTCAAAAAGAAAATATTGATTTTACAAAAGGCTATATCGAAGTGTTTCCAATTGCTCAATTTTATGAGGGAACAACTAAAAAAGTAAATAAAAATATTTTAGTTGAAAGATGGGATTCACTTGAAAGAGGAGATTTATCAATTAAAAACCTAAGTAAATATGGAGTAGATAGTAAAAGTTTAAGTGGTTTAGTTTCATTTGAAACTTCAAATCAAGAAACATCATCTATCCCAATGACCGCATTTAAAGGTGCACATGATGTGCAACTAACAGGTAGTGCAATTAGTTACAATAGTGATGCTTCTACTGAAATACTATTAGGTAAAAATAAAAAAATAGCTATTTTAAAATTACTTCAAAAAGGTAACGTATCATTTACTTATAATGATGCAGGTGTAGATCAATATATTCATATACTGTTTCCTTTTAGCCATAAGGAAAAACAAACACGAAGATACAAGTTAATTATAAGAGATTTAGAAGAAAATAAATACACAATGATATTTTCTCCTATTCCAAAAATGTCAAATGAAATTTCAATGTTTTGTATTGAAGATTTAGTTAGTCTTACAAGAGACACTATAAAATTTAATGAGGGCATGATTCAAATTAAAGAGATCACAAATAATGATACGGTACAGTTAGGCAAAAATAAAATAGCTTCAATTTTACCAACATTATCTAGGATTAAAACTATTGGCAATAAGAGTATGGTAATAAATACAATATATATACCAGTAAAATAAAACTATGGAAGATATCTATAGTTTTTTCTTTAAACACTAATTTATTTAAAATATTGTAAACTACAAAAAATATTAATAACGAGGTTTATATGAAGTATAATTTAATGTTAGTTTTCATGTTCTTATTTTCTGGGTGTTATTCAACATATAACAAAGCACCATCTTATGAAAATTATGTTTTAAATAAAGTCCGAGATGCTGACTATACAAAGCCTTACGCTGATGTTTCTAACATTTACCAAAATTTAAATGGAGCAATAGTATCAATTGCAGACCAACTTCTTATTACAAATGTATCTAAAACAAAAAATACGAGTATTATATTAACATCTTTTGCTGATTTAAATAAGCTGAATGAAACTACAACTTTTGGTAGATTAGTAAGTGAAAGTATGTTTAATGAACTTCATATTAGAAAATTTACTGTTAGTGATTTTAGAGGACAAGAAGCAATATCAGTAAATGCTGATGGAGAGTTTCACATAACAAGAGATGTTGATAAACTAAAGGATCATATTAACGAAATTGAATATATAGTAGTTGGTACATATGTAAAATTTGAAAATGATACAATACTTATAAATGCACGAATATTAGACTCAATTTCAGGAGCTATTATATCTACAGCAAGAGTAATTTATAAACCTATCGATTGCTCATTATTTGATATGTGCACTTCAAAACCGAAAAAAGTAAAATCTACTGCTGATTGCAATTTAAATAATAGTTGCAATAAAACTACTAATTATGCTATAGATATAGTTACTGATAACTGCTCAAAAGTTAGTTGTCCAAAACAAAATTGTAAAGATGGAATATGCGACAATTCTATGCTATATTAATTCTTTCATTTCTTTTATCTGGATGTGGTATTAACTCATATGAGGATTCTTTTAAATTTAGATACTTACACTCCACATCTGTAACTAACTTTAGCAATTTGACTGAAAAATTAGTTAATCAACTTGAAACAGATTTATATTTTGTGAAACCTTATGCACCTCTATATATAACAGATTTTGTAAATCTTAAAGAGTTAGAAAACCATTCAGAATTAGGTTTTATGCTAACTGATGAGCTAAAAACACATGTAACTCAAAAATTTAATATTCCTATACATGAGATAGAATTTACTAAATATTTAAAAATAGGTAAAAATGGTACAAAACTTCTTTCAAGAAAATCAAATGAAATAAAAAATAAAAAAATAAATAGTAACACCTATGGACTAATAGGTACATATGCTTTTACACAAAGGCAATTAATATTATATTTAAAGTTAGTTAACTTAAATAATGGAGTAATAATTAAATCGGCTACACAAAGGACAACGTTAACTGATGAAATCATTCATTATGAACTAGATGAAAGTAGGAATATTCCAAAAAACATATATCAACCAATGGTATTATAATAACTCTTTTAACATCAAATTATACTTTATAGTATCTATAAACTATATTCTTGATATCTTCTATCATCTAAAAACAAGTTAATATATAATATAATTATTTAGTATATATAAAAAGGTAAGATATTGTATAGATGGAATGAAGATAAAAATAGTATTTTAAAAGCTACTAGAGGTTTTAGTTTCAATGATGTTCTTGAAGAGATGTCAAAAAATGGAGTTTTAGACAATTATAAGCATCCAAATAAAAAAAGATATCCAAATCAATATATTTATGTTATTTCACTTGGTGGATATATTCACTATATACCTTATGTATTAGATAATGATGATATATTTTTAAAGAATATTATTCCAAGTAGACAATTAAATAAAAAATATAAAGGGTAAAATATGAATTATGACAATGATGAATTGGAATTATTAGAATCAATAGAAAATGACAATATAGAAAAAGTAAAGTTTGATAATAAAGCTATAAAAAATATGGCTTTTAATACACTAGAATATTCAAAACAAAAAAAACAAATTAGTCTAAATTTAAAAGTATCAGATTTAGACTTTGTAAAACAAAGAGCCAATGATATAGGTATATCTTACCAAAATATTATACAAGCACTTGTACATAACTATAGTTCTGGTAAGTTAAGTTTACAGTTATAATCAAACCTCTTCATTAATGATGCAAAGTTAAAATAGAACAAAAGTCTTTACTCCAATAGTATTATAATAACTCTTTAAACATCAAATTATACTTTACAGTACCTCTAAACTCATTTTTAGATATTGTGGCTGTAAAGTTTATCTTATCACCAATATTTACACCATCAAAATCTATAAATATAACAACTTCGATAGTATCATAACCATCACCTACAACTAACTTTGTAAACTCCTTACTTCTTCCCATTTTTGTCAAGTCTAAAACTTCTATATTTGAAAAGGTAAATATTGGATATGGATTTTGTTGTCCAAATGGTCTATATGATTCTATCATATTATATACAATGCTATTTACACCATTTATAGAAAACTCACCCAATGTATTTGAATTTGTATCATTATTTTGCTTTGGCATATTTTTTATGTTGTTATTTATTAATTTTCTAAACTCTTCTAAATTGTTTTTATTTAAACTCAAACCTGCTGCTTGTTTATGTCCACCATACCGATCTAATAATTCACTACAAGTTGATATAAGATCATATAAATGTGTAGAGGAATCACTTCTACTACTAGCTTTTGCAGTCTCACCTTTTATTGAAAAAACAAATGCAGGTTTTTTATACTTTTCACATAATTTTGATGCAACAATACCTATTATACCTTCATTCCAACTATCACTTGCTACAACTATAACATCGTGCGTATCTACAACTTGATCTTTAGCTTCAGAAAATATTTGTAATTGATCAACTTTTCTTTGCTCATTTAATTCTACTAAATAGTCCAACTGTTCATTTGCTTCAAATTCATCAAAAGATAACAAAAACTCCAAAGCAATAATAGGATCACTCATTCTTCCAGCACAATTAATTAACGGTGCAATTTTAAACCCAATATCCTCTTCAGTAATTGTAGTCAATCCATATCTTTGTTTGATAGCTATTATTGCAGGTCTTTGTGAATTTTGCAAAGCTTTTAATCCAGCTTTTACCATAGTTTGATTTATACTTACCATTGGCATAATATCAGCAACAATAGCTAAAGCTAATATATCGAAAAGTTGCATCAAATCATAATCAAATTTTAATGCTTTTTTGATACTTGCACACAAGTACCAAGCAACTTGAGCACCACAAATATCTGAAAATGGAAACTCACAATCATCTTGCTTTGGGTTTACGATTGCATAAGCTGTAGGTAACTTATCAGATACAGTATGATGATCAGTAATAATTAAATCAAGTCCCCTGCTTTGACAAATCTGTGAAGCCTCAAATGCCGTAATACCGTTATCTACTGTTATTACTAAACCATCATATATCTGCTCTAATATTTTAGGACTCAAACCATATCCATGTTCAAACCTATTTGGAATAATATAATTTATTTCAACGCCTAGTGCCAAAAAGAACTGAACCATTATAGTTGTTGATGTTATACCATCTACATCATAATCACCAACAAGGTTGATTGTTTCATCATTTTTTATCGCTTCTACAATTCTATTAGTAGCTTTTTGCATATCTTTAAAAGTATCAGGTGACGGTAAACTTTTTAATGTTTTAAACTCATCACTTTTAGTTCTTTCATATAAAATTTGTTCTATATCATTTATTGTTAATCTATTATTCATATATGATTATATCGTTTTTTAACTATTTTTGGATAAAATAATTATTAAAATTGAATATATAAATTATGACTGATTAAATGGAAACAAAAAATATTTTTACTTTTATTTAAAAGTTTGGGGATAGCTATTATGATTAAAGCCAATATACAGAATATTCTAGATACAAGCAAAACTTTAAAAGTTTTATATGTAGAGGATAATAAAGAGGTTAGAGAGTCAACTCTTCTAATGCTTGAAAACTTCTTTGATTATATTGTAATAGCTGTTGATGGAGATAATGGACTTAAACTATATCAAAATTATTTTTATGATACTAATAATTATTTTGATATAGTTATCAGTGATATTCAAGTGCCTAAACTTAACGGTGTCGATATGGTTCGTAAAATTTATAAGATAAATAAAGAACAAAAAATCATCATGGTATCTGCATATAGTGATAAAGAGTATTTAATACCTTTATTAAATATGGGTGTAGAGGGGTTTATGCAAAAGCCTTTATCTTTTGAACAGATAACAAATATAGTGAAGGAAGTTTGTAAAACATTTCAAGATAAATTAGTCACAGATTTTGGGGATGGATATACCTATAATAGATTATCAAATCTATTACTTAAAGATGATGAAAATATTAAACTAAATAGTAATGAAGTGAAACTGCTAGAACTTTTTCTTAAAAATACAGATAAAAATTTTACTCTTGAAGATATGTTTAATTATATCTTTTTTGATGAACCGTATAAAGAGTTTAGCACTAATTCCATTAGAGCATTACTTAAAAGATTTAGGAAAAAACTTCCTGGAAATTTGATTATCAATAATAGAACATTTGGATATAGAATAAATCTGCCGCAATAATACTTTTTGACCTACTAGTGACCCTTTTATGTAATATAATAGTAAAATATGTATAAAAAGGTTTAAAATGTTAAAAATTATTATCATGTTTTGTTTATTGTTTGTCGACACTTTATTATCAAAAAACCTTGAAAAAGTATCACTTCATCTTCAACGGTTAGACCAATTCCAATTTGCAGGGTATTATATAGCAAAGGAAAAAGGCTTTTACAAAGATAATGGTTTAGAGTTAGAAATAAAAAAATTTGACTATAGTATTAGTCCAGTTAATGAAGTCGTTAATAAAAAAGCAACTTACGGTATAGGAATATCAACTCTTGTTATCAATAAATCTAACGGAAAAAACATTAAACTTTTAGCTTCTATTTTTCAATCTTCCCCTTCTGTACTACTAGCAATCAAAGATAGAGGTATTAAAACTATTTCAGATTTTAAAAATAAAAGAGTGATGTTTACAACAGATGAATCAGAAAGTGCAGCAGTCCATGCTATGATCATCAAGCATGGAATAAGTAAAAATGATATGGTAATACAAGATCACTCTTTTGATATAAATGATTTAATCAATAAAAAGACAGACCTAATGTCATCTTATATATCAAATGAACCTTATGCTTTAAAACAAAAAGGGTTTGAGCCTATTATCTTTGATTCAAAGGATTATGGATTTGATTTTTATAGTGATATTTTATTTACAAGTGATGATGAGATAAAAAATCATACACAAAGAGCTATAAATTTTACAAAAGCTTCAATCAAAGGATGGGAATATGCATTTAACAATATTGAAGAAACTGTTGAACTTATTTTAAAAAAATACAATTCGCAAAATAAGACAAAAAATGCTTTAATATTTGAAGCCAATGAACTAAAAAAACTAGCTTACTATAAAACTAAAGAGTTAGGACATATTAATTATAACAAAATACAAAGAATTTATGATGTTTATAATTTAATGGGATTGATTAAGAAACCAATTAATCTAGATAATTTTATTTTTCATGATGATAAATATTTCAATAAACTAACCAATGCAGAAAAAAAATATCTTAAAAATAAAAAAGAGTTAACAGTTTGTGTAAAAAAAGGCTGGCTTCCATATGAAAGTATTATTGATGGTAAATTTGTAGGTATGAGTGCTGATTATTTAAATTTATATTCTAAAAAATTATCTATACCTTTAAAAATCATAACTGCTAATACTCAAATTGAAGTATTAAAACTTCTAAAGGAAGGTGGATGTGATATAAAACCTATGATGGGTACACAAAAAAGGACGAGGCTTCAATATATCCCTACAAAATCACAAATATCAGACCAAATTGTTCTTGTTACAAGTATAGAAACACCATTTATAAATGATTTAAAAACATTAAATAAAACTATTTTAATGGAAAAAGGATTTAATAGATTTTTCAATATCATAAAAAACAATTATCCAAATATAAAAATAAAAGAGGTTGATAATATAGATACCGCTTTAAATCTAGTAGCTTCTGGTAAAGAGTATGGATATATAAGTACATCTTTTGCTTCGGCATATCAAATACAGAAAAAATACTCTACAAAACTAAAAATTGTAAATGATTTTAAAAAACTTCAATTAGGTATAGGTGTAATTAAAAATGAACCTATTTTGTTAGATATTTTAAATAAAGTTATCTCTACCACTACAACAAAAGAGAAAAATATAATCTTAAATAATTGGATAGCTGCAACTATTGAGAAAGAAAAAGATTATACTTTAGTTTGGCAAATCATTATTATATCTTTACTGATAATTATTATATTTGCTTATTGGGCGATAAAATATAAAAAAGAAGTACAAAAAAGGAAAGATGCAGAAACTAAAGTGATGGAGTTAAACTATGCTCTCGAATATAAATATAAAGTAGCATTAAAAGATTTAAAACATGCTCAGAAAATTGCAAAAATAGGTTCATGGAAATTAAATATAAATAGTCAAAAACTCACCTGGAGTGATGAGACATATAGAATATATGATTTTATCAAAAGAAATGATAGAGTATTAGAGATGAAAGATTTTTTAAGTTTTATCTATCCTTATGAGGGATTAGAATATTTTGATCTATACAATCACCATCTTAAAACCAAAGAGCCTTATAATACAATATATAGAATTAAAACAAGAAAAGATAATGTTAAATGGATTGAAGAGAGATGTGAAACAACATTTGATGAAGATGGTAATCCATTAGTATCAACAGGAACAATACAAGATGTTACAGAACACAAAAAACTAGAGTTAGAGATACAATCCAAAGATAAACAAATGCTTCATCAGTCAAGACTTGCTCTAATGGGAGAGATGATAAGTATGATAGCCCACCAGTGGAGACAACCACTCACTGCAATAAGTGCAAGGGTAAATAATCTTACATTTAAAATCATGATGGGTGAAGAGCTAGATAAAGAGCTATTTCAAAAAGAGTTAGACCATATTGGAGAATATTCACAACACTTATCTAAAACAATCGATGACTTTAGAGGATTCTTTGATAAAGACAAAACTAAAGAGGTGACAACTTTAGAAGATATAGTAAATAGTACCTTGAATATTGTTCAAACATCTGTTGAAAATAAAAATATTAAAATAATTACCAATTTTAATTGTAAAGAGGAGTTTGAAACATATCCAAATGAGATTAAACAGGTTGTTTTAAATCTTATTAAAAATGCTGAAGATATATTAATAGAAAAAGAGCTTAAAGATCCAACCATTACTATAGAAACAAACTCTACAGATAAAAGTCATAAAGTTTTAATCATAAAAGATAATGCAGGTGGAATACCAGAAGATATAATAGATAATATTTTTGATCCATACTTTTCAACTAAAAAAGAGAAAGATGGTACAGGACTTGGACTTTATATGTCCAAGACTATTATTGAAGATCATTGTAAAGGTAGACTATCTGTATCAAATGACAATGATGGTGCTGTATTTAAAATAGTATTATGAAAAAAGATATAGAAGATTTAAAAACTTTTAGTAAAACATTAAAAGTTTTATATGTAGAAGACAATAAAGAAGCTAGAGAATCAACTCTTGCCATGCTTAATAATTTATTTGATGATATTATTGTTGCTAATGACGGACTTGATGGATTAGAAAAATTTACTAAAAACGAAATTCAACAAGAACAGGGAAAAGAAAAAACTTTTGATTTGATAATTAGTGATATAAATATGCCAAATATGAATGGGATTGAGATGTGTGAACAAATAAAAGAGATATCTAATGATATCCCCATCATAATTCTTTCAGGTCACAATGAATCTGAATACTTTATGAAAAGTATAAAACTCGGTGTTGATGGTTATTTGCTAAAGCCATTGGATTTTGATCCATTAATATCTGTTCTATACAAAATCATAAAGAACATAAAGAATAATATTGAATTTGAAAAAAATATAAAAAATCAACAAAAATATGAAAAACAAGAAGCTCTAAATAATATGCTTAATAATATTGCACATCATTGGAAACAACCACTAACTGTAATTAGTCTTGAAGCAGGTTTGATTAAGTTATCCAATGAATCTAAATTCTATACGAATGAAAGTAACATTACATCTAGTGAGGCGATAATAGAATCAGTAGAAGTTTTAAATAATATAATTAAAGATTTTGAAAAACTTTTTAATAGTAATTGTAAAAATAATACCACTAATATTAATTTAAGGGATACTATAAAAAATATAATACCTGATTCAAAAGATATAGAAATTATTCAAGATATTGAAGATATATCAATAAGAACAAATCAAGAGCTAATTGAAGATGTAATTATAGCTATATTTAATAATGCAAAGGAAGCGGTATTAAATAATAGTAAAAAACTAATCTTCATAGATATTTATACAAGAAAAAATAATCTATATATTACAATTAAGGATAATGGCTTAGGTATTGATAAAAACATAATAGATAAAATCTTTGAGCCGTACTTTACTTCAAAGCATAAAGATTTCGGTACAGGACTTAGTCTATACTTTGTACACAATATTATTACTAAATATCTTAATGGCACAATTGAGGTTACAAATGAAACTTACAAATATAATAATAAACAGCATAAAGGTGCTAAATTTGAAATAGTATTAAAAGTATAACAAACATATAAAACTTATTTGACTCACTAGTGACCTATTAAAACACTATACTTTTGATATAAGGATGAATTAAGATGACAAGCAATGTAAAAGAACTAACCAGCTTCAGTAAAATGCTTAAAGTATTATATGTAGAGGACAATAAGGAAGCAAGAGAATCAATGATTCAAATGCTTAATAATTTCTTTGATGATATTACTATAGCAAAAAATGGCTACGAAGGTTTAAAAAAATTTAAAAAAAATAAAGAATCAAAAGAAGAGAAACAGTTTAGTATCATTATTTCCGATATAAATATGCCAAAGATGGATGGTATTGATATGATAAAAGCTATAAGGGATATAGATAACGTAGTTGATATTATTATCGTATCTGCGTATAGTGAAAAAAACTATC
>JAYEPG010000227.1:16547-20939 GCA_034723795.1 Campylobacterota bacterium | reverse complement strand
AAGATGATAATGACTTTAAACAACTAAAAGAGGATGAAAAAAGATTATATTTAAGAAATGAACTAAAAGAACACAATAAACTTTTAGTAGATACAGCTTATAACTCAGGTGTACAAACAAATCTTGATTTTGCAATATTTCAAAATCATGGATACAAAGGTTTATACGGTGGACTTGATGCAAAAGCGATACACCATAAAAAGAGTTTAAAAAAATCTCAAAAGATACTTGACTATATGGGAAGTACTGAAATAGCCGCAAATCTATTTCGTGCTACACAAGCAGAAGAGAAACTAAAACGAGATAATATTAATAGTAAAATAGAAGCAAATAAAACTCATGAAGAAGTTGGGGCAAAAGTGAGAGAGACTATAAAAGAGATAGGTGGAACTATGCCAGAGGATTTAGGAACACCTATAAAAAGTGTAATTAAGATTGAAAAAGAGATAAAAAAATTATCTGATACTAAAAAGTATCAAGGATAGATGACTATGGATAAACAAGTTATATTCAATGATGGAGAAATAGAATTGGAAATATCTCTAGATAAAGATACTGTTTGGTTGGCAAATAGTTTTGATGTAAATCGTCCTGCTATAGTTAAACATATTGGTAATATATACAAATCCGAAGAATTATCAAAAGATTTAACATGTTCTATTTTGGAACAAGTTGCAATAGATGCTACTGATATATCAAGAAGAGTATAATGACACAAAATAGCAATATCTTAATCTACCAAAATGAAAACGGAAATATCAAAGTTGATGTACGATTTGAAGATGAATCTATTTGGCTTAGTCAAGCACAAATATGTGCAGTATTTGATAAAGCAAAATCAACTATAAGTGAACATATCAAATCAATATTTGATGAAGAAGAACTATGTAAAGATTTAGTTGTTCGGAATTACCGAACAACTGCTACTGATGGTAAAAATTATAATGTATCACATTATAACCTTGATATGATTATAGCTATAGGGTTTCGTGTGCGATCCTCAACTGGTACAAAATTTCGTATATGGGCAAACCAAAAACTTAAAGAGTATATAACTAAAGGTTTTGTACTAGATGATAATAGATTTAAAAATGGTAATTCTATGAGCTATTTTGATGAACTTCAAAATCGCCTTCGAGAGATACGACTTAGTGAAAGGTTTTTTTATCAAAAAATCAAAGATATTTACATGACAAGTATAGACTATAGCCCAAAAGATGAAAAAACAATAGAGTTTTTTAAAATAATACAAAATAAACTTTTGTGGGCAGTATCATCACAAACAGCAGCTGAACTTATACACAACAGAGTAGATATAAGTAAACCACTTTTAGGGATGAATTCTTTTGATAAAGATAATAAAAATATCACAAAAAGAGATGTTAGTATTGCAAAAAACTATCTAAATGAAGATGAGATAAAACTATTAGGTTTGATTGTAGAACAATATCTTGCATTTGCTAAAACTATGGCTATACAACAAACACCTATGTATATGAAAGACTGGATAAGTAGGCTTGATATGGTTATCTCTATGAATGGTAAAGAGCTATTAAGTCATGCAGGGAAAATAAGTCATACTATTGCAAAAGAAAAAAGTGAACTTGAATATACAAAATATAAAGAGATAAAAAAAGAAGAACAAAAATTACAAAGTATCAAAGAACTTGAAGAAGATATAAAAAGGATAGTATAATGCCAAACTTAATAGAAGTAAACTATGACCAAACAGGACAAAGTAAATCAACCAATAAATTTGGTATGAGAGAGATGCAAGAAAAAGCTTATGAAAAAAGAGATGCACAGTATCTACTTCTAAAAGCACCACCAGCATCAGGAAAGTCAAGAGCCTTGATGTTTATTGCCTTAGATAAACTTATAAATCAAGGACTAAAAAAAGTTATCGTGGCAGTTCCTCAAAAGTCTATAGGTAGTTCATTTTCAAGTACTGATTTAAAACAGTTTGGATTTTATGCAAATTGGGAAGTGGAAGAGAGATACAATCTTTGTATAGCAGATGAAACAAAAAAGATGACAAAAGAGTTTGATGAGTTTTTAAAAAGTGATGCTAAAATACTTGTATGTACCCATGCAACACTTAGAAATACTTACGAGTACTTAGATAAGTCAAAGTTTGATGATGTACTTTTAGCTATAGATGAATTTCATCATGTATCATCTTCAAATGATAATAAATTAGGGGAACTTTTAAGATTTTTGATGGCTAATACAACAGCTCACATAGTGGCTATGACAGGCTCATACTTTAGAGGGGACAATGAATATGTACTGTTACCAGAAGATGAAGCTAAATTTAAACCAGTAACTTATAACTATTATGATCAACTAAATGGATATGAGTATTTAAAATCATTAGGTATTGGCTATCATTTTTATACGGGTAAATATACCGAGATAGATAAACATACAAAAATAAGTCCAATAGGTGAAATACTTGATACTAATCAAAAAACTATCATACACATACCAAATGTAAATTCTGGTGAATCAGAAAAAGATAAACATGGTGAAGTGGATAGAATCATAGATATTATTGGAACTCATATAGAAACAACTGCTGATGAAGTGATCATAGTAAAAAGACATAGTGATGGTAAGCTTTTAAAAATAGCTGATTTAGTAGAGGATGATAAAAAGAAAAGAGCTAAGATAGATAATTATCTTTTTAATATGAATTGTATTGATGATATGGATATAATCATAGCTTTGGGTAAAGCAAAAGAGGGATTTGATTGGGCTTATTGTGAACATGCTTTGACTGTAGGATATAGAGGTTCTTTAACTGATGTTATTCAAATAATTGGAAGAGCCACAAGAGATAGTTCAAACAAAACAAAAGCACAGTTTACAAACTTAATAGCCAAACCAGATGCACAAAATGATGATGTGACAGTTGCAGTTAATAATATGCTAAAAGCTATAACATCATCTTTACTTATGGAGCAAGTTTTAGCACCAAGCTTTAAATTTAAACCAAGATTTGAAAATGATGATGAACCATCAAAAAAAGGTGAGATAAAAATCAAAGGTTTTAAACTACCTAGCAAAAAAGTACAAGAGATATTTGAAAATGATATAAATGATATAAAAGCTACTATCTTACAAGATAAAGATATACAAAAAACTATAACAGGAGATATAGAACCAGAGGTTATAAATGAAGTCTTAATACCAAAAATCATAAAAGTAAAATATCCTGAATTAAATGATGATGAAGCAAAAGAGTTAAGCCAATGTGTAGTTATAGATAGTGTTGTGAAAAATTCAGATACAAAAATAGAGGGTGATAAAAAACTTATCAAAATGGCAAATGATTTTATAAATATAGATGATTTACATATAGACCTTATAAATAGTATCAATCCTTTTCAAAATGCTTATGAGATATTATCTAAGCAAGTTACACCAAATGTATTAAAACTTATTCAAGATTCTATAGGATTAAGCCGAATAAAAATGACAACAGATGAAGCTATCAAGCTTTATAATATGACAAGAGATTTTAAAAATAAATATAATAGATTGCCTGATATAAATGCTAGTGATGAAAAAGAGAAAAGAATGGCAGAAGCTGTGATATTTTTAGCTGATTTCAAAAGAGAAAAGGGAAATAATGGATAATTTCACTCTTGATGAAATTTTAGATAATGACCCCTTAGGTTTACTTCCAACATTAAAAGTAAAAAATCCAGTAGTTACTCCTGATGATAGATTAGTTTCAAAATTTGAAGAGATAAATAAATTTTTTAAAGATAATGGATATGAACCAAAAAAATCACACGATATAAATGAAATGACTTTATCTTCAAGACTTAAAGGGATTAGAAAAGATAAATATAAAGTAGATAAACTTAAGCAATATGATACTTATAACCTTCTTGAAACTAAAGAGGTTGTTAAGTTTGATACTATTGATGATATTTTAAATAATGATACTTTAGGAATATTTGAAGATAAAGAAGAGGATATATTTACTTTAAAGAATGTACCAAAAATTGATAAGGCTAGAGCAGAAGCTGATTTTGTAGCCAAAAGAAAGAAATGTGAGAACTTTGAAGAGTATGAAGAGTTATTTGTCCAATGCCAAAAAGATTTAAAAGATGGAAAAAGAAAACTAGTTAAATTCAATGAACAATATTATGAAAATGGAGCTTTTTTTGTATTAAAAGGTGTGTTGGTATACTTAGAAAAGATTGAGAAAAAACAAAAAGATAAATACAATAAACTTGATGCAAGAACTAAAATTATTTTTGAAAATGGAACTAAATCAAATATGTATCTTCGTTCACTTGGTAAAGGATTATATGAAGATGGTTATTTTGTAAGTAAACATGAAGATACAATTCTTGATGATCTAACTCAGATAAATGA
>JAYEPG010000227.1:13217-16447 GCA_034723795.1 Campylobacterota bacterium | reverse complement strand
AAACAAGAATAAAAAATGCTAAAAATGACCCAACTTATTTGATGGCAGATGTTAAAATTGTAGAAGTTTTTGAAGTTTATAATGTAAACCCTCATAAGTTGGAGCAATTAATACATAGATTTTTTAGTAATAGTTGTTTGGATATTGATATAATTGATAACAAAGATAATATATATAATCCTAGAGAATGGTTTATAGTTCCATTGAATATTATTGAAAAGGCTATTGAATTAATTATAAATGGTAAAATTATTAATTTTAAATATGATTACAAAACTGAATCAATTTTACAAAAGAAAGCTAACTAATGATAAAACTTGTAGTAAATAATATATCTCATAGTTTTAATGATATTAAAATTTTAGATAATATAAGTTTTGAATTAAATAAAGGTGAGATAAAATCCATTTTAGGGGCAAGTGGTTGTGGAAAAACAACTATTTTACATATTTGTGCAAATCTTTTAAAACAATCAAATGGAAATATAAATAATAGTTTTAAAAAAACATCATTTTTATTTCAAGAGCCACGTCTACTTCCTTGGCAAAATGTTATAGATAATATCTCTTTACCTTTAAAAGAGACTAACCTAACAAAAGAGATGATGATAAAAAAATCGCAAGATATTGCACTAAAACTTGGACTTTGTGAAAATGATTTTTCAAAATATCCAAAAGACTTAAGTGGTGGGATGAAACAACGAGTTAGTTTAGCTAGGGCTTTAGTTATAGAACCATCACTTCTATTTTTAGATGAGCCATTTTCTGCACTAGATATTGGACTAAAAAAAGAGTTGTATGATATTTTGATACAAAAAGTAGAAAAAAAAGAGTTGAGCGTATTATTTATCACACATGATTTAGCTGAAGCTGTAAAATTAAGCGATGAAGTTATGGTTTTAAAACAACATAAAAATGGAAGTAAAATAATAAATAAATACAATTTTAATGTAAAATTTGATAAAAGAGATAATGAATTTATCTATTCAAATATGTTAAAATTGGCAGATAATTTTTAAGGATTAAAAAATATGAAAAGATATAGACATTACAAAAAAGATAAAGCTATTATATTATCTTGTTTTGGGTCAGTTATAGAGCAAGATAAATATTTGGATTTAAAAAAACTAGTTGAGGATACATTTGAAGATATTGATGTTTTTTTATCATTTAGTTCACGAATGGTATTAAAAGATTTACATAAGCGAGATATGAGGTATAAAAACTTACCTCAAGTTTTAGCTGATGTAGATATGCTAGGATACAAAAATATTATAGTTTCATCTATCAATCTTTTCCCAACTGATGAACATGAAGTATTAAAGAAAACTGTTGATGGGTTCAATAACTTCTCATTGGCAAATATTAGATATTCAAATGCTATTTTAACTAAGAGTAAAGATACTACACTTTATTTAAAAGCTTTAGATGAAGCAGTAAGCGTTCCAGATACTGCAAACTTATATGTGATACATGGTACTCCTGCTCTTGAACTTGGTGGAATTGAGTCTATAACTTATAGTGCAGAGTTTTTAAGTATGATTGGTGATGCTAACTATACTTGTAGTTTAGAGGGTGGATTTCCTTTTTATGCGATTAAAGAGCAGTTGATTAAAAAGATGAAAAAAGATGGTGTGAAAAATGTTCAAATTATCCCTATGCTTCTTGTAAGTGGAAATCACTATGTAAAAGATATGGTAGAAATAAAAGATGATTTAAGTAGTGATTTTAATTCATCTATTGTTGATACTCTAACTAAAGGTGAACGATTTAATTTAATAGAGTTAGAAAACTCAACAAATATCATCATAAATAATATAAAAGAAGAGATAATAAAACTTGGCTAATCAAAAAGATATAAAAGAATTATATATGGTATCTCTAGGACCAGGAGATACAGAACTTATAACTATAAAAGCGTTAAGAGCATTACAAAATAGTGATGCTATTTGTGTACCAACAAAAAGTGAGGACAATAGTTTTAAAAAGTCACTTACATATAAAATAGTAAAATCACTTATGGATGAGCATGGATTTGATAAACCTATCATACCAGTATACACACCAATGCACTTTAAGCAAGAGGATTGGCAGTATCAAGTTGATATACTTTATAAAACACTAGAAACCAATAAAACTATATCATTTGTAACTTTAGGGGATAGTGCTGTTTATAGTACTGTGTATTATCTACTTGATATTATAAAAGAGCAAAATATTGAACTTTATAACAACAGTGAAGTAATAGCAGGGGTTACATCTTTTTCACAAAGTTCTGCTAAGGTAAAAAAACCACTTTGTATTGGGGATAGTTCATTTAGTATTGTTCCTCTTTTAGGAAAAGAAGTACCAAATACTACAGTTTATATGCGACCAAAAATAGGTATGGATACAAGTGGCATAGAAGAAAAAGGTGAAATCTATACATTTGAAAACCTAAACTATGAAGGTGAGACTGTAACTGCAAGTAAAATAGAAAAAACAAAAAAGTATATGACTTTATTCATAGACTTTTTTACAAAAAATGAGGAAAAATAATATGGGTAAAAATATATTTCAACAAGAACAACCACCAATTAATATAGGGGCAGATATATCTGTAAAATCATTTGAGATGATTGAAGAGGAACTAAAAGAGTATCCAAAAGCTGCAAAATTTGATAAAAATGAAACAGAAGTTATAAGTAGACTTATCCATACATCTGCTTGTTTTGATGAAGTTCTAGATAATATCTGCTTTACCCCAAATGCAATACCTAGAATCCAAGAGCTATTACAAAATAAAGCAAAAATCATAGTAGATGTAAATATGATAAAAGTAGGACTTAGTCAATTTTATCTTGATACGTATGGAAATGAAGTTATATGTTATATCAATGAGAAGTTTACTTATGAGATGGCAGAAAAAAACAAAACTACTAGAAGTTATGCAGCAGTTGTTGAAGCTATAAAAAAACATAAAGATGGTCCACTAATATTATGTTGTGGAAATGCACCGACATTTATCTATGCAGCTGTAAATACTCTACTTGATGAGGGAGTTGATCTTAAAAATGTAGCATTTATCCTTTTTCCAGTTGGATTTGTAAATGTTGTAGAATCTAAAGATTATGGTAAAAGATTTTGTGAACATTTTGATATTCCTGCTGTTATTATGGAAGGAAGATTTGGTAGTTCTACTATGACAGTTGCTACACTTCATGCTACATATAAACTTATCAAAGATTATGA
>JAYEPG010000227.1:7701-13117 GCA_034723795.1 Campylobacterota bacterium | reverse complement strand
AAAAAAATAAACGTTATGGGTAGTGAAGTTGAAGATGGATATGAGTGTAAACCAAAAGTTTTAGACCCAAACAAACCAATAATGCACTATAAAAATATTGTTCATATTTGTGTAGATAAAAGATGTGCTGCACAAGGAAGTTCTAAAAAAGCTGATGAGTTAAGGCAAATAGTTAAAGATATAGGACTAGATGCTGGAAAAGATAGAATAAAAATATCAAAATCATTTTGTTATGGGGCATGTCGATATAAACAAGTTGCAAATATCTTCTCAAATGAACAAGAAAATGGTCAAAGAAAACATAATAATATTTGGTTAAAAAATACAGATGAGTATGATACAGATAAATGGATTGAACTGTTTCAAGCTTTAAAAGAGAATAGATATTTAAATAAGTTTAAACAAATTAAGATGAAGGTATTTTAATGGAAGGGCTTCAAAAAGAAAAAACAAAAGTATATCTAATAGGTGCAGGTCCAGGAGATATTGAACTTTTAACTATAAAAGCTGTATCTATTTTAAAGCAAGCTGATGTTGTACTTTATGATGCCTTAGTAAATGAACAATGTTTTTTATTTTGTAAAAGTTATGTTTTAAGAGTAAATGTTGGAAAAAGAAAAGACAACCATAGTAAAAAACAAGAAGAGATAAATAATCTTTTAATTAAACATGCTTCAAGTGGTAAAGTTGTTGTAAGACTTAAAGGTGGAACACCCTTTGTATTTGGTCGTGGATATGAAGAGGTTAGAGCTTTAGAAGAAGCTGGATTTGAACCTGTTATCATATCTGGGGTTAGTTCAACTACTAGTGTAC
This sequence comes from Campylobacterota bacterium, assembly GCA_034723795.1. GTDB lineage: Bacteria > Campylobacterota > Campylobacteria > Campylobacterales > Arcobacteraceae > JAIOSF01. Next base: position 12,304 of record JAYEPG010000227.1, on the reverse strand, counting down.
CTGAGAGTTTTATGATACCACTTATTCATAGGAAGTTTAACGATTCATATAGAACAATAACTGGGCATGATATTGAGGTATTTGATGAAATTGTTACAACTTATCATAAAAGGGAAAACTTAGTGATAATGATGGGTGTACACAATTTAAAAAAAATAGCCGATAATCTATTGTCAAAAAACTTTCCAAAAGATACACCTCTTGCAATTTTAAGTAAAGGTACAACTTTTGATGCATCTATTATGAACTCTACTATTGGAGAGATTAGCGAACAAGATGAAGAGTTTTTTAATGAAATCAAGAGTTTAACACCTGCAATTATTTTTATAGGTGAAACTGTAAATGCTTCCAATAGTTTTAACTAAAAAACAAAAAGCTTTAATAGTAGGTGCAGGATGTGCCTGTGCTATTAAACTAAAAGTTTTAAGTAGAATTGATTGTGATATAACTATAGTATCTGATAAGTTTGATTATAACTTAGGTGATGCAATATATACTAAACTTCAAAAGGATTTTTATAGTTTAGATGAAAGTTTTTTTGAAGATTTTGATTTGATATATATAGGAATAGAACTTCAAGATACTTCAATGATAGAAAAACTAGTAAATACAAAACTAGTAAACGTCTTATCAAATCCTGACTTAAGCAATTTTATCCACCCATGTACTAGAGATGATGGAGATGTTCTAGTAAGCGTAAATAATATAAATGAGAGAAATCCCAAAAAAGCTTGTAAATGGGCAGATGATTTTGTAGAATATAAAAAAGAGTTATGTCAACAAAACTAAGAAAAGGCTACACTACAGGGGTACATACCTCTTTTGCATTTAAATCGGCTTTACAAACTTTTTTAGCTACAAGATTATTATCAATATCAAAAACTTTTAAAATGGATAACGATGATTTTGATGTTACAAAAGGGTGTGAGATAATAGTATCTATATCAAATAATATTGATGATTTAGAAATAAATAATATTCAACACAATCCATATATTTTAGATTTCAATAACTCAACTTTAGAACTATATGCAGGTATTGGAGTGGGTGTTGTAACTAAAGATGGTCTAAAACCACCAAAAGGTTACCCAGCAATTAATCCTAAACCTTTAGAGGTATTACAAAATATATTTAATTTCCTAGTACCAAAAAACCAAAAACTTTTTTGTACAGTAAGTGTTACTAATGGAGAGAACATTGCAAAGCATACTGCAAATTCAAAAGTTGGAGTAATGGCAGGTATATCAATTCTAGGAACTACTGGATTTGTAAAACCAATAAGTGCGACAGCATATATAGATAGTATAGAACAAGAACTAAATTTTGCATCTTCAAATAGTTTTAATACAATAATTTTCACCTTAGGAAACACTGCCCATATGAAAGCAAGTGACAAAGCTAATAAGTTAGATACAAATAGTTATATCATCGAAATAGGAAACTTTATATATGATGGAATAAAACTAGCAGTTGAACTAAAGTTTAAAAATATTGAACTATGGCTAGGGATTGGAAAAACTGTAAAAATAGCACAAGGGTTTAAAAATACCCATAATAGATTTGGTGGAATTGATTTTAAAGATGTTCAAAACTGGGTAGATATTGATATAAAAGAATGCTTAACAATCAAAGGGGTACGTGAACTTTTAGGAGACAAATGTGAAAAATTTGATACTATGGCAAAAGAGAAAACTAAAGAACAATTACATAGATGGTTTAAAAAAGATATAGAGGTGAAGATATGTTAACAATTATAGGTAATGGTATGGGGGATTATAACTTTAATAATCTTGATGTGAATTTTTGCGAATATGATAAAATAATATGTGATAAAAACTTTACAGAAAAAGGGAACAACATCCTAAAAGGTGGTTTTAAATTTGCAAGAGATTATATTTTAGATAACTACAACAAAGAGAATATATTATATGTAGTTACTGGTAGTCCATTTTTTTTTAGTGCTGGCATACTTATAGCAAAAAAACTCCCAATAGATAAAGTAAAAATCATAAACAACACTTCAAGTAAAGTATATATGCAAGAAAAACTATTTATAAACGATAACGATATAGATACTTTTTCACTTCATGGAAGACCAAATATTGACCTTACAAAGTTTTTAACAAACACTTACACTTTTGTAGTATGTGATAAATTCACTATACCAAAAATCCAAGAAGCAATAAAATACCTAAAACCTCAAGATATAGAAGTAACAATAGGTTATAAACTTGGATATGAAGATGAGATAATAGAACAAATAAATTTATTCAATCTAAGCTATAAAGCATTTGATATGACTCAACCATATGTACTGATGATAAAAAGACTATTCATACCAAAAAAAGCAGTTAGTTTAGATAGTGACTTTAGAACAGAACGTGGAATGATAACAAAACAATACAAACGACACCTATCTTTACAAAACCTAGACCTAGAACTAAATCAACTATTATGGGATATAGGTGCAGGAAGTGGAAGCTGTGGAATTGAAGCATATAAAAGATACAAAGTAAAAACAATATTTTTTGAAAAACAAGCTCAAAGAGTAGAATATATAAAAGAAAATTTATCAAATCATTTTGTTCTTGATACAAAACTTTTAGAAGGAGATGCAGAAGAACTAATAGAACAATGTGAACAAAATCCACAAAGAATTTTTGTAGGTGGTGGTGGAGAAAAAATAATTGAAAAACTACCATACTTATATGAAAGGTTGGATGAAAATGGGGTGATGCTTATAAATGCCATCACTCTAAAACATCTATCTTTAATGATAAATATTCTAAATGAAAATAGTATAGAATATGAAGTATTTTCACTTTCACTTACAGGGTATAAAGGTAAGTTGGATTTAGTGGAACCTGAGAGACAATTGTTTCAGATAAAAATAATAAAATTAGGAAATAAATAAATGATATATTTTATAGGTGCAGGGTGTGGTGATCCTGATTTGATAACTGTTAAGGGGATGAAGATACTTCAAAAGGCTGATGCTGTTTTATATACGGGTTCTTTGGTTCCACGTGAGGTTTTAACTTGGTGTAAAGATGATGCTATTATTGAGGATTCTCAAGGGATGAAGTATCCTGAGATTTTTGCATTTTTAGAAAAGTATAATAATGAAGATAAAATAGTAGCTAGGGTACATACTGGTGACCCGTCTATTTACTCTACTATTGCGAAGCAAATTGAATATTTACATCAGCAAAATATTGAGTATAAAGTTATACCAGGAGTTTCTGCTGCATTTGGGGCGGCTGCTAGTTTAGGTATAGAGTATACTATTCCTGGTGTTTCTCAAACTATTGTTTTAACAAGAGTTGAGGGTAAAACTCCAAATCCTGAGAGTTTAGAAAATATTTTAGCTTTAAAAAACTCATCTTTGATTTTTTATCTTTCTATTTTACTTCTTAAAAAACTTAAAAAACAAGCTTTAAGTATGGGATATAGCCCTGATACACCTTGTTGGGTAGTTGAAAAAGCAACTTGGGAAGAGGAAAAAATATATAAAGGTACTATAAGTGATATTGAAGAGCAAGTATCACATATACGAGGTATCGCACTTATATTGTTTGGTGATTTTTTAAATCAAAAAGAGACAGTAGAATCACATCTTTATGTAAAACCGTTAGTTAAAGAGTTGGAAAAAAATTAGAGATGAATCAAACTAATAATAGTATCTTTAGTAAAGTATTTTGGGTAACTTTACTTATAAAGCAAAATGAATACCATAGCTATGGTGTACTTTTGCATACTCTTAAAGTTACTTGGGGAGCTATAAAAGATAGAAAATATAGATTTATAATCCCTGCCCTTTTACATGATATAGGTAAACCAATAGTTGCTTACCAGAAACCAAAAGATATACCAGCAAAAACATATTCGTTTACGGACCATGAGGAAAAAAGTTATCTTATGATTAAAAATTGGTTTTTTTTAAGTGATTGGAGTAAAGATATGGTTAGGTATCATTATCTTATTCGTGACATTTCAAAATGCAAAGAAGAAAATAAATTAGAAAGATTAAAAAGATTAGAAACTTCATGGGATAAGTTAACTCCAAAATTTAAAAATGATTTGAAACAATTTTTAGTATACGATGAGTATGGAAAATAAGAGGAAATAAAAGAAAAATGAAAATTGCAATAGTAACAATAAACCAACCAAGCCTAAACAGTGCTTGTAAACTTGTACCGTATTTAGAAAACTATGAGGTAGATGTATATGGTAAAAAAGATTTAAAACATAATCTTGATAACCTAAACCTTTACAATAAACTTGATGATATACTCCCTACTGCTTGGGCAACTTATGATGCTATTATTTGTATCTTGGCAATGGGTGCGGTGGTGCGAAAAATCGCGCCACTTTTAGTTGATAAATCAACTGATCCTGCTGTATTGGTTATCAATCTAAATTTGGATAAAGTTGTTCCACTTTTAAGTGGTCATCTTGGTGGTGCAAATGAGTTAGCAGATAATATTGCATCAAACTTACCAAACTGTATAAACTTTATAAGTACTGCAACAGACCAAACAAATACAATGGCTTTTGAGATGGTAGCCAAAAAAAATGACTGGGATATAGAGAACTTAAAAAA
>JAYEPG010000227.1:0-7601 GCA_034723795.1 Campylobacterota bacterium | reverse complement strand
AGAAAGCATAGCTTTTGATGAAAATACTGTAACAATATCTCCAATTATTCAAAATGAAACTTTAACTTTGAAACCAAAAGTTTACCTAGGAATTGGATGTAATCGTGATACACCTTTTAAGCAGATTGAGTCTTGTGTAAAAGAGTTTTTAACTAAACATAACCTTACAATGAGTCAAATAAAAAACATAGCATCATTTGAAGCAAAAAGTGATGAAAAAGGGCTTTTAGAGTTTGCATCAAAGTATAACTTTGATTTAAACTTTTATGAAAAAGAGGCTATTAATTCTTTAGAACATAAGTTTAGTTCCTCTGCATCAACAAAGTTCTTTGGACTTCAAGGTGTTGCAGAACCAAGTGCAGTTTTAGCATCTAAGTACAAAGAATTGATAATAAAAAAAGAGGTTTATAATAAATCTATAACAATAGCAGGAGCCATTTAAAATGAAAGCGAAAATGAATAAACTATATATACTAAGTAGTGGAGCTGGTGGGACTAGCTATATTACAACACAAGCAGTTGAAGCTATAAACGATAGTGAAGTAATAGTATCTTATACAAAGTATGCAAAAGAATTAAAAGAGTTGATTGTTAGTAAAGAGGTTTATACTTCAGGAATGACACATGAGATAGATAGATGTCAACAAGCAATAGAGTCAGCAAAAAGTGGAAAAACTACTTGTATAGTATCAAATGGTGATGTAAATGTATTTGGTATGGCTACGCTTATAGTTGAACTTATTGATGAGCAGAATTTATGGGATGATATAGAGGTTGTCTCTATCCCTGGCGTTACTTCGTTTTTAGCTGCAGCTTCAAGAGTTGGAGCTCCTGTATCTCAGGACTTTGCTGTTATATCACTCTCCGATAGATTGACTGATATAAATATGATAGATAAAAGAGTTAAATGTGCTTTGGATGGTGACTTTATAATTGGTATTTATAATCCAAAATCAAAAACTAGAATCAAACCTTACCAAAACTTTTTAAAAGCATTAAGTCAAGTTGATGAAAAAATTGCAATCATAGCTTCAAATGTAGGTAGAGAAAAAGAGAAGGTAACCATCACTAACACTACAGATTTAATCACTCAAGATATAGCACATCCAGATGTATCTATGTCAACTTTAATTATGGTTTGTAACTCAAATACTCGTCTAACTAAAAATGGAAAAGTTTTAACTCCACGTGGTTATTTAAAAAAATATGATATGGATGGTGAATTAAAATAAAAAGTAGACAAACTACTTTTTATTTACTAGCTCCATAAATACCTAACTCTTTTAGTTTTAAAAAACTATCTTTATCAGATACACTCTCTGCAAATACTTTGATATTTAAAAGTTTTGATAGTTCACAAACAGATTCAACAAAACTTTGTTTACTCTTATCTGTTGATATTCCATTTGTATAATCTCTTGCTAGTCTAATATAGTCAAGATTTAGCTCTTTTAAACTATTTAAAGGTATAAACTTAGTCTCAAATCGTTTTAAGATAACCTTAGCGTTATTTTTATGTACTAACTCTATAAATACTTTAAATGCTTCAATATCTCGTACACACCCATAAGCAGTAACACTAAATGCCAACTGTTGGGATATATCTTTATTTTCTATTAGAATATTTTCTAGCCATATTTTAAAATCACTATCCATCAGCGAATCAAAGGCAAGGTTTATAAGTATTTGATGTTTGATATTGTTTTCTTTAATATATTTTATAATTTTACTTATAACTGCTTTATCAAAATCTATAACTTTGTTATACTCTTCGGCAACTGATACAAATGTTCCTATTGGTATTGATTTTCCATTTTTATCTGTTGCAGATGTAAAAGCTTCCTCTAATAAAACAGTTTCATTATCACTCATTGATATTTCTTGATTTATATATCCAACTTTAAACTTATTATTATCTATAATATCAAAAATCAACTCTTTCCACTCTTGCATATCTCTTGCTAAATCACTTTTATCTCTAATATAAAACTCATTTGACCCAACCTGTTTAGCAGCTTCATAAGCTTCATTTGCTAAAGCCAAAATATCTTCTGTAGTACTTATTGGATTAAAAGGTGTTGCCCCTATATGTGCTACACTTGACAACTCATATTTTAAAGATAACTTTTCAAATTCTTGCTTTAATTTTAATACTATTTGTTCAATATCTTTATATTGAGTTCTTTTTGATATCATAGTAAATGTGGAACCATAAAACCTGTAAGTAAGTATATCCTCATCACAATTTTTTAATATATTTGCAAACTCTTTTAAAAAGTTATTATCAACATTATTTGAGTGGTTTTTTGCAAATTCTCCAAAGTGATATATTTTTACACTAAAAACATATCCATCCTCTTTTTTTATAAACATCTGTTTCATATCTGTATTAAATGTCTGTTCTTGTTGTAAGCCTGTCAAATCATCACGAGAAAGTTGCTCTGTCATCTTTTCTAAATTTTTATTTAGTTTACTGATCATATTTTTAATCTTACTAGACATATCATTCATAGATAAAGATACATTTTTAAGCTCTTTTGTCCAAGGAAGTTTTTTAATAGTTTTAAATCTTCCTTGCGATATATCTTTAGCCAAACTTTCTATATCTTTTAGTGGTTTAAGTATAAATCTTAAAAAGAATATCAATATAACTATTGATATTAAAAATGAGACCATAGCATAGTAGATAGCACCTTTTGCCTGCTCATAAAGTTGAGCATAAGCATCACCTGCATTTGCACTAACATAGATGATTGCTTTTGTTTTCCAACCATTACTTATCTCACTTTTAGTTTCAACCATTTTCATTGGGAGTGCATCAATAAACCATTGAGGAATACCTTCAAACTTCTCTTTTCTTACTACTTGTACCAAAACTTTATTTATCTCAATTTGTGTTGACAAATCCAAAGATGTAGTATCATTAAAAGCGGTATAATTGATAGTTAACATTTTGTTATTTGGAAAGTTTTTCGATGCTATAAATGAGTAAACAATTTTATTGTTATTTACTATAGCAGTTTCCCCTTCTAATTTTAATAACTCATTTTCTAACTCATTATCAACTGATGAACTGATTATCTCACCATCAGATATATCAACTCTTACATTTTTTATCTCATAGCTATCATCAAGTTTTGAATTTTTAATTATCAAGTCATCTTTAGAAAAATTAAACTCAACATCTTCAAGTCTTATCTCTTTATAAAATCCCCTATTTGCAATAGCTCTTATTGTTGATTTTATTTCAGAATCTGTTTTATCATCTATTAATGACTTTAAACTCATCCCTAAAGATGTTGCAGTATCTTGTGATTTTGTTGTTGATTCTACAATCAAATAGTTTTTAAAGTTTGTTACGCTTATGATAAAATTTCCAGTAAATATCATAAAAAATATAAATGATATTATTATATAAAGTTGTTTTGAAAGAGTCATATTATTTCCTTTAAATTCTTGACATCATTGCTTGCCATTTTTTTAGTTTATTTTCACCTTGACTTTTTAAGCTTTTTGTTTTATTTTGAGCTGCCCAAAGTCCGGATGCATTAAAACTATAAACAGGTTTTAAGTCTGTCCTTTTTGTTGCTAATTTTAACTTTTTATTAACATTATCTAAAACAATTGGTGTAGAGTTTGGTTTATGATAATAGTTAAGCACCATATGTGCTTCTTCATATTTTTTTCTTTTTTGTTTTAATTTAACATAAGTGATTTTTAGTTTTTCTTCATGGATACCCAACGCTCTTAATGCAAAATATTTAGCAATAGCATAATCTTCACAATCACCAGCACCTACACCCATAAACTCAAATGGAGCAGCCCAATAGTCCCTTTTTTTCCATACTCTTTTGTCTGTTCCATATTTTATTTTGTTAAAAAAATCATTTACAGCTTTTAATTTTTCCAGAGCTTTTTTATCTTTAGCACCTTCAAGCATTTTATCCCAAAGTTCAACTCTTCGTTTTGCTTTTTTGCCATATTTTTTTTCTATTTTGATTAGGTTTTCTTCAGAAATATTTTTTAAACTATTAGCAGCAAAGAGATAGTACGTAAAGACTACAATAGTTACCCCTGCTAATATACTTTTCATAATAACCTTCTATTCTAACAAAATTTCTTAATACCAATAAATTTTATCATATATTACTTTAACTTTTAACTTTATTTTATATGAGTTGTGTTAGATTGCAAACTAGTTTAAACTTTGGAGAAAAACTATAATGATAAAAATTGTTTTGATATTTACTTTATTAATATCAACATTAGTAGCGTCTATTAGTAGCAATATCGAACTACAAGAAGATTTATATGATAAAATGAAAAAATAGATATAAATAAAAATATAAAATTTTTAGCGAAAAAAATAAATCAACAAAAAAATTCTTATGAAAAACTAACAAATCAAATAGATAATATAAATAAAAATTTAATCTCAAACAAAAAAAATTATCTGATGCAGTTACTAAAATAACCGAATTAGATAAACAACTAAAAAATCTTTACACAAAAAAAGATAAAATAGAAAAAGATGTAATAGAACATATATCACAAAAACATTCTATAAGTATTGGCATTAATCTTATTAATAAAAATTCATTATCAAATATTGTTGATAATGAGGTGTACAAAATAGTTTTAAACAATGCAATGAAAGAGGTTTTAGAATTAGACAAAAACTATATTAATATAAATAATAAAATTTCAAAAAATAAAGAATCTACAAATACACTAAATAAATTTATAGACAAACAAGAAAAAGCAAAACTAAAATATATCACAATGCAAAAAGAGCAAAAAAATACTCTTACATCACTTAATAAAAAACATAAACTTTATAAAAAAAGTTTAAAAAATATCATTACTGAACAAAATAAGATTGTATCTATACTTGCTAACTTAACAATACTTGAAAAAAAAGAGAAACTAAGTTTATTAAAAAATCAATCAAAAGTACGATATAGAAAATATAATGGTGATAAAACAATAGCACCTTTAAAATCATATGATATAACTAAAAGTTTTGGAAAATACAAAGATGAAGTTTATCAAAAAGAGTTATTTAATAAATCAGTTATGTTAAAAACAAAAATTCCAAATGCAAAAGTTTATAATATTTTTACGGGTGAGATTATATTCGCAAGAAAAAATGCAGGATCTCTAAAAAATGTAGTAATTGTAAAACATAAAGGGGAAATGCACACAATATATGCCCACCTAGATAAAATATCACCAACAATAAAAGTTGGAAAATGGATACAAAAAGGTTATGTAGTAGGAAGAGTCAATGGAACACTACAATTCCAAGCAACAAAAAATAAAAAATATATAGACCCTGCTAAACTATTTCAATAGTATTTTATAACTTGAATTTGTAATTAATTATGTAAAATTTTAGTACAATATCATATATAAATAAAGGTAAAGACTTGAAACTAAACATATGTATAAGTGCAACAGCATCTAATCAAGGTAAAACAATACTAACTACTGCTTTACTATATCACTTTAAAGACTCTGTAAGACCTTTTAAAATTGGACCAGATTATATTGACCCACAGTTTCATAAAAAGGTTTGTGGTACAGACTCTGTAAATTTAGATAGTTTTATAATGAATGAAAAACAAGTAAAATGGATGTTTAATAACTACAGAAATAAAGATGTTTCTATACTTGAAGGAGTTATGGGATTTTATGATGGTGACAACAAAGGTTGTAGTGCCTACAGTGTTAGTAAACTTTTAAAAATTCCAACAATTTTAGTTCTTGATGCAAGTGGTAGTTATATAACTATAAGTGCTGTTTTAAAAGGCTTAATAGAGTATAAAAATGACAATACTATTAAAGCTATTGTTTTAAATAACATATCATCTAAAATGCATTTTGAACTTATTAAAAATCAAATAAATAGTGACCACAAAGATATTATAGTTTTAGGATGGATTCAAAAAAACTTAAACTGTTTAAAAGAGACTCATCTTGGTTTAGATTTAGATGATATGGATAAGATTAAAGATATTAGTATTGAGGTATTAAAACATATAGATTTAGATTTACTCAAAACTTTAAAAACAAAAAAAAATAAAATAAAAGTTAAAAACTATCCATTTGAAAAAATAAAACAAATCAACAAAACATTAGCAATAGTAAGTGATGAAAACTTCTCATTTTTATACTACGATAACCTTCTATTTTTAAAAGAGGTTTTTGAAAATGTAGTTATTGTAGACTCTACAAAAAATCAAAAAATTCCAAAATTTGTTGATACTGTATATATCTGTGGTGGATATGTTGAAACAACTAAAACATATGAAAAAATAAAATCATCATCAAAATTTAAAAAATCACTTATAAAACATAGTAAAAACAAAACGATTTATGCAGAGTGTGCTGGTCTTTTATATTTAGGGAATAAAGTTGATGATAAAAAGATGAGTGGTATTTTAGATGTTGATTTTACTTTAGATACAAGATTTAATAGACTTGGGTACTATTATAATACTCAAGGGATAAAAGGGCATAGCTTTCACTATACTAAGCCTATATCATATGAAGAGAAAGAAAGCACAGCTTTTGATGTTCTATCTAAAAAAGAGAATGGAATAGGAAAAGCAGGTAGTTGGCAAAGTAAAAATAAAAAAGTATTTGGAACATATCTACATACTATGTTTAGAAATAATTTTAATTTATTACAAAAGAAGTTTGGAGTCACTTGTGAAGTTTAAAAATAATCAATCAAAAATATTAGATGATATAATAGTATCAAGAAGAGATATAAGAGGCAACAATTTCAAGTCTAAAAAAATCAAGAAAAAAAAGATAAATAAAATTCTTGAAGCAGGTTTAAACGCACCCTCAGTTGGTTTTTCTCAACCATGGAAATTTGTAGTTATTAAAGATAAAAAGATAAAAAACAATATATATAAGAATTTTAAAAAAGAGTATAAAAAAAGTAAAAAATATTTTAAAAACAGACCAATATACAAAACTTTAAAACTTGAAGGTATAAAAGAGACACCTATAAATATAGCTGTATATTATAAAAAAAGTAAAACTAAAATCTTAGGACAAACAACACAAAAAGCGATGGGTAAATATAGTGTAGTATGTGCTATACAAAATATGTGGTTGATGGCAAGAAGTTTAAATATCGGAATTGGATGGGTAAGTATAATAAAACCTAAAAAAGTAAATAAACTATTAAACTTATCTGACGATTATAAACTTGTAGGTTACTTATGTGTAGGTTACCCTAAAAAGTTCTTAGATTCTCCAGAACTAGAACTTCTAAAATGGGATAAAAAAAGAAAGTTTAAAGAGGTTGTCTCTTTTAAATAATAATATTATCTCTTCATAAAACTATGAAATTTCAAGCAGCTAAGATAGGTTTTAACTTATCTTAGCTTTCTTAATTTGTAACCAAATGGTTATTTATGTGTACTATAATTACCTATTCATAAGAGAATTATACGAGGAATGAAAAAATGAAGAATAAAGTTTTTATTATAGAGTATGCAAAAGGAAGTGATAAAGGTTTTGATGGTTTTAGACCAGATTCAAAACCAATTTTAAATGCTATCAAAGAACTTACGGCAATAGAT